>NZ_RZOI01000363.1:0-6036 GCF_004022645.1 Mesorhizobium sp. M4A.F.Ca.ET.020.02.1.1
GCTCAATGTCGAGGCCGACATCACCATCGGCCGCTTCCTCAAGGATGAGGCGCGCAAGGCAGGCGTGGTCTACACCGGCGCCGCCGGCGACGAGCCCGCCTGCACGCTGGAGATCATCGGCTTCGCCAAGAGCCTCGGCTTCACAATAGTCGCCGCCGGCAAGGGCAAGAACAATCCGCTGAAGATCGACGCCATGCCGGCCGACTACGAGAAGGAGGCCAGCGAGCGCAACATGAACGCGCGCATGCTGGTCGAGTTCGTCGACGGCTCGAAGACGGCGATCGAGATGGTGGCGATCGCCAACGCCACCGGCCTGGTGCCGGACGTGCCGGGCATGCACGGCCCGACGGCGACACTCGAGGAACTGGCAGGGGTGCTCTGCCCGCGCGAGGACGGCGGCGTGCTGCACCGCAAGGGCGTGGTCGACTATTCGATCGGCAAGGGCGTGGCGCCCGGCGTCTTCTGCATCATCGAGACGAAGCATCCGCGCGTGCTGGAGCGCATGATCGACCTCAAGGTCGGCAAGGGCCCCTATTTCACGATCTTCCGCCCCTATCATCTGACCAGCCTGGAAGTGCCGCTCTCGGCGGCGCGCGCCGTGGTCTACAAGCGCGCCGACATGGAGCCGCTCGACCATCCGGTGGCGGAAGCCGTGGCGGTCGCCAAGAGCAACCTCGGCGCCGGCCAGTCGCTCGGCATGATCGGCGAGAACGACTATCGCGGCTTCGCCATGACATGGGAGGACGCGCGTGCCAGGGGCGCACTGCCGCTCGGGCTGGCCGAACGCGCCAAGGTGGTGAAGCCGGTGAAGGCCGGCGACTTCCTCACCTATGAAAACTGTGTACCCGACGATTCGATGGTGATAACCCAGATCCGCCGTCGTCTCGACCAGTCGGACGGACGGTTCGTCACCAACGCCGCCTGATATTTTCGGATCCCCGCCTGATGGACGATGTCGTAATCGGGATCGACGCCTCGACGACGGCCGTGAAGGCGATCGCTTTCGCGCGGAACGGGGCGGAACTGTTCCAGGCGCGCGAAACCTACCCGCTGTCAAACCCGGCGCCCGGCCATTTCGAACAGGACGCCGAGCACTGGTGGACGGCGCTGCTTGCCGCGGTGAAGCAGGTCGCCGGCAAGGTCGGCGGCTCGCGCGTGGCGGCGATTTCCATCGCCCACCAGCGCGAGACGTTCACCCTGATCGACGCTGCCGGCAAGCCGCTCATCCCGGCGATCCTGTGGCTGGACGAGCGCGCCCGCCCGCAAGTGGCACGGCTTTCGGCCGAGCTCGGCCGCGAGGCGATCCGCGACTGGAGCGGCAAGCCGCCGGACCCGACGCCGGCGCTCTATGCGCTTGCCTGGCTTGCCGAACACCGGCCGCAGGCGCTCGGCCAGGCGGCGGCACTCGTCGACGTGCACGGGTTCTTCGTCCACCGGCTGACCGGACGGCTGGTGACCAGCACCGCGAGCGCCGATCCGCTCGGCCTGCTCGACATCAAGACCGGTACCTGGCATCCCCGCCTGGTCGAGGCCGCCGGGCTGCGGCCGGAGCATTTGCCGGAGCTGGTCGGGCCGGGAGAAATCTGCGGCGGCCTGAGCGAAAGCGCCGCCGCTCTGACCGGCCTGCAGGCCGGCACGCCCATCATCGCCGGCGCCGGCGACGGCCAGGCGATGGGCCTCGGCATGGGCGTCTACGGTCCCGGCAAGAGCTACCTCTCGCTGGGCTCCGGCGTCGTCAGCGGCAACTATGCCGGCGCGGTCGCGACATCGGATGCGTTCCGCACGCTGGTCTCACCGACCGGCTCCGGCTTCATGCTGGAGACGGTGCTGCGCTCGGGCATGCAGCTGGTCGACTGGATCGTGCGCACCACCGGTGCACCCTCCGCCGCCATCCTGGAGAAGGCCGCGATGGAGGTGCCCGCAGGCAGCGACGGCCTGCTGGTCATGCCGTACTGGGCCGGCGTCATGAGCCCGTACTGGGATGGTGCTGCGCGCGGCGCCATTGTCGGCCTGTCGCTCGACCATGAGCCAAGACATCTCTTCCGCGCGGTGCTGGAAGGCATCGCCTTCGAGCAGGCGATCGCCACCGCTGCGATGGAGGAGCGGACCGGCAAGGCAGAGGCGATGATCGCGGCTGGCGGCGGCGCCAATTCGACGCTGCTGATGCGGATCATGGCGAACGTGCTGGAACGGCCGCTCTCGGTTTCGCCGGTCAACGAGGCGGCCGCACTCGGCGCCGCCATGCTGGCGGCATCCGCCGTCGGATGGTTCGCTTCGCCGGAAGACGCGGCAATGGCAATGGCCGCGCCACCGGCAAGGCGCGTCGACCCGGTCGATGCGCTGGTGCCCGCTTATCGCGCGCGCAAGGCAATCTACCGCGACCTCTATCATGCGACGCGTGACATCCATGCACGGCTCGGCGCGGCCTGAGCCGGGCCGCAATCTTGTGTCTGGCGCAGCCGGTGTTAGGCTGCCGCGCGCGGCGGACGATTGCTCATGATTAGAGAATTCCATCTTGCGGCCTTGCCCTGGCTTGTCGCCCTGGGGACCCTGCCGATGCCGGCACTCGCCGGCAACGCGCCGGCATTCGAGCTCAAACTCGACATCGACCGTGACGGCAAGATGGACAGGGTTGTGGTGATGCAGGAGCCCGGCGCGCCGGCCGATCTCATCATCTATCTGGCAGCCGGCGAGGACCACCTTGATCCTCCCCCGCGGCCTGATTTCGTCAGGAAGGGACTGACCGAAGACCGTATCATCGATCTCGAAAGCAAGGGCAAGGGATCGGTGGCGATCACGTCCTGCTTCGGCTGCGGCGCCAGCAAATCGACGGAAGAAACGCTGACGATCGTCTACCGCCGAGGCAGGTTCCTGGTCGGCGGCTACAGCCGCAACTGGGACTGGAACAAGCAGACGGTGGATGGCGTCGAGACGACGCTCGGCAGTTGCGACATCAATTTCCTCACCGGCAAGGGTGTCGCCTCGCAGGATCTGGACGACGGCAAGCCGATCGAGGGGAAGTTCACGCCGGTCAATCTCTCTGACTGGTCGTACGAGCGCCGTCCGAAGCCTTGCGAATTCAGCGACTGAGCAGGCCCTTGGCTGCGTCCTCGTCGGTGATCAGCACCGAGACCCTGGTGTTGGCAAGCGCGGCGCGCATGACGGCCACCTTGTCCTGCCCACCCGAAACCAGGATGATCGACGGAATATCGGAGAGATCCTGCAGCGGAAAGGCGCAGACGCGACGGTTGACCTCATGGTCGATGGGGCGGCCCTCGACGTCGATGAAGTAGCAGAGGATGTCGCCGACAGCGCCGGCCGCCTGCAATTCCTCGAGCTCGCTAGGCTTGATGAAGCCGTAATTGGCGATCGGGCTGTTGCCGGAGAAGGCGCCGACGCTGAGCACGGCGATGTTGGCGCGCCGGGCACGGAAGACGACGTCCTGGACGCTGCGCTGGCTCATGAAGGCATCGCGCTGTTCCGGCCTGTCAGCATAGACCGGCACGGGCAGCAGATAGCATTCGGCGCCGATCTTCTCGGCGAACTCCCAGGCGCTCTCGGTCGGGTTGAGCGGCTGCGCGTGAGTGAGGCCGCCAAGCATCGAGACCACCGTGGTCCTGGCAATCGGCCGCCGGGGCAGTTCGTTGATGGCGAATTTCAGCGTGCGGCCCCAGCCGAGCGCGATGACATCACCGGGATTGACGTTGTCGGCCAGATAGGTTGCCGCGGCATGGCCGATCATCAGCGGCGCGTTGCTTCTGTCCGCGGCCGACGGCACGACAACGGCCTGGCTCAGGCCAAAGCGCTGCTTCAGGCTCTCCTCGAGCTGCACGCATTCGACGACGCTGTCGCGGATGCGGAACTGGACCACGCCCTCCTCGCGGGCGGCGGAGAGGATACGATGCACCTTGATGCGGCCGATGCCGAGGATCTCCGAGATGCGCTCCTGCGTCAGACCCTCGACATAATAGTGCCAGGCAGCGCGCGCCTTGAGCTCGGCGTCCGGGAAGCGCGAGGCCTTCTCGTTCTCGATCACCGCCATCCTCATGCCCTCCTGCCGCTGTCGCCAGCCAGCGTCGTTCGTCCGGTCGTCTTGGTCCACTCCACGACCTGACGGCACCGGCTTCGGACCAGAAAACTGATTCCGGTCGCGCATGATGCCCTTGCCCTCCTAGGGCAATCCGTTGGGTGGCGCAAACCGCCGCTGAGCGGCGCGACGGCCCTTGACAATTTTCTGATGAACAGATTAGCTGAACAAAATTGCATATCAAAGATAAATTGTTCACAAGGGAGGATGCCTGGTGAACAAGAACGGACGGCGACGCATCGCCTGTCCGCCGACGGAGGAGACGAAGTGGCTGTGAGCAACGATGCAAGCGAGCTGAAGGGCGTGACGAGCGCGCAAGGCTCGACCGGCGCAAAGCTTTCGGCGCTGTTTGCCGGAACCATGGGACCGCTGATCGGGCTGGCGCTGCTGTGCCTGGCGCTGACGATGACAACCGACACCTTCCTGACGGTGCGAAACATCCTCAACGTGCTCGACCAGATCACCGTGCTCGGCATCATGGCGATCGGCATGACGCTGGTCATCCTGATCGGCGGCATCGATCTTTCGGTCGGCTCGGTGCTGGCGCTGGCCTCGATGGTGATGGGCTTCGTCGCCCACCCCGACTATCTCAATCTCGGGATGCCGGCCGGCGTTGCCGCGGCGCTCGTCGTCGCCGGCCTTTGCGGCCTCGTTTCGGGTCTGCTTGTGACGGTGACCAGGCTGCCGCCTTTCATCGCCACGCTGGCCATGATGTCGGTGGCGCGCGGCCTCGCCAACATGATCACCGACGGCTCGCAGATCGTCGGCTTTCCCAACTGGTTCACCAACCTGTCGATCATCCGTCATTTCGGCTTCCTGTCGGTCACTGTCGGGCTGATGGTCGTGCTGGCGATCGTCTTCGCCATCTTCCTCAACTACCGCGCCACCGGTCGCAGCCTCTACGCGGTCGGCGGCAGCGCCGAAGTCGCGCGCCTGTCCGGCATTCCGGTGAGGTCACTGACCAACTGGGTCTATGCGATCTGCGGCGTGCTCGCCGGACTTGCCGGCATCGTGCTCGCCGCAAGGCTCGATTCCGTACAGCCAAGCTCTGGCCTCGGCTACGAGCTCGACACGATCGCTGCCGTGGTCATCGGCGGCGCCAGCCTTTCGGGCGGCGTCGGCTCGATCGGCGGCACGGCGGTCGGCGTGCTCATCATCGGCGTGCTGCGCAACGGGCTCAACTTGCTTGGCGTTTCGCCCTTCATCCAGCAGGTGGTGATCGGCGTGGTGATCGCGCTTGCCGTCGCCACCGACACCTGGCGGCGCAGAGCACAGTGAGGAGCCGGGCGCAATGAGAATTCGCCCGGATCTCCGGGCGATAGACGGATCGGTCGATCCGAGACTGGGAATGTTCGGCCATGGGGCGCCGTGATGCGCGGGCGGAACAGATTGAATATCAACGGAGGAAAACCATGCTGACCAAACGATCACTCTTGCTTGCCGCCGCGGCCATCATCCCGCTGCTTGGCCTGTCCGACGCCGCTTCGGCCAAGGACGCCAAGAAGCTCGGACTGGCTGTCGCCAACCTGCAGGCCGACTTCTTCAACCAGATCAAGCAGTCGGTTGAGGCTTATGCCAAGGAGAAGGGCATCGAGGTTGTCACCGTCGACGCCAAGGGCGATTCGGCCACCCAGGTCAGCCAGGTGCAGGACCTAATCACGCAGAACATCGACGCGCTGATCTACATCCCGGCCGGCGCCACCGCCGCAACCGTGCCGACCAAGACGGCGAAGGCCGCCGGCCTCCCGGTCGTCAATGTCGACCGCAACGCCGACGGCGCGCCGGGCGACACTTTCATCGCCACCAACAGCGTCGCCTCGGCCCAGGGCGTGTGCGACTACATCGCCAAGCAGGCCGGCGGCAAGGGCGAGATGATCATCATCCATGGCCAGAAGGGCACGACGCCGGAAGTCGACCGCTCGAAGGGCTGCGGCGAGGCGCTCAAGGCC
>NZ_RZOI01000364.1:0-6033 GCF_004022645.1 Mesorhizobium sp. M4A.F.Ca.ET.020.02.1.1
GGTCCCAGTCGACCGCCCCCCCAGCCACCGGTGGAGCGCTCGGCGCGCCGATGGAGAAGAGCACGGAGCCGCCGACCGGATGGCCATCCTCCGAAATCACCCGCCAGCTCAGCACATGCGTGCCGGCTTTCAGCGTCTCGGGATTGTCGATCTCGATGGTCTGATCGTCGAGCCGATAGGACGTCAGGACAAGCTGAGTGCCGTCCGGCCGCACCAGGTTGAGCACCAGCGGCGACACCGGCTCGCTGAAGCTCAGCGAGAATCTTTCCGGGCTTTGCGCCAGCACCGCGCCGTCCACGGGATCGGCGTTGATCAGCGCCGCATGCGCGAAGGCGCGGTCCGGCAGCGCCATAGCCGCAAACAGCAAGATGACGGCCAGAAGCCGGGCAAAAAGCCGGGCGGCTCGCCAGTCGTCGATGCAGGTCCTTGGGGAAGCGCTCATGCGACCATCGCAAGCAGGCGGCGCGCGCCCTGGAACGGAGCGCGCCGCCGGGAGATCATTTCTTCGGCAGGAGCTTGATGCCGGGCGCCGGATTTTCCAGCTCGTCGTCCTCCTGCCCGGCGGCCGGTATCTCGATCCAGCGCGCCGCGGCGCCGCCGTCGCATTCCTGCACGACGGGGAAGTAGAGCATCTGGCCGACGGGCAGATCCGCCGTCAGATTGGCTCTGAAGACGAACTCGTCATAGAATTCGTCCGGCAGATTGCCGCCGCTCCAGTCGACCTCCTTGACGCCGGTGGTCAGCGTCTCGCCATAGAGCTGGTAGGACTTCTCGTACTTGCCTTTCTTGGTCTGCAGCGTCCAGCCGGGTTTCGGCATCGGCTTCACCGAGATCATCCCTTCCGGAATCTGCACGCGCACGGCGGTCGTCGCCTTGCCCTCACAGCCATGCGGCAGGCGAAGCACCGCCTTGTAGGTCGAACCGACAGGCGCTTCCTGGGTTTCCAGCGTAACATGGGCCAGCGCCGCATTTGTCCCGAGCGCGAAAAGCACGCCGGCCGTCAAAAGATACTTGTTCATGATTGTCCCTCGAAGTTTGTGTGGTTGCCGGGTCACTCGGCGTGGTCCATGTCGGTGTCACCGGTTTCACCCATGCCTTCGACTTCGAACTCGACGGTTACGCTGCCGGCCTTCTCGAAGGTGAGCGTCGCCGGGAATTTTTCGCCCTGCTTGGGCTGCCGCTTCAGCCCAACGAACATCAGGTGGTAGGCGCCCGGCTTGAGCGCCACCTTGCCGCCGGCCGGGATTTCGAGGCCGCCGCTGACCGGGCGCATGGTCATGACGCCGTCCTTGACGCCCATCTCATGCAGTTCGGCCTTCTCCGAAATGTCGGAGGCAATCGCCAGCAGCCGGTCCGGCGAGCTGCCTTTGTTGATGATGGTGAAATAACCGCCAGCCACCTTGGCGCCGGCAGGCGTGGCCCGCGACCAGGGATGCTCGATTTCGAGATCGCCGGCCTTGAATTCATGCGCGAAGGCGGCGCGAGCGCCGACTAACAGCATGGCGAGGGTGGAAAGGACGATGCCGAGGCGCTGCCAGCGCCGGGATCGGTTGCTGCGGCCAGACGCGCTGGCCTGCGTTGCGGTAAGGGAAAACATGGTTGCTCCATGATGCGGTGACCGCACCGCCGCGACGCCGCGGACGGTCCGGACGTTGGATGAATGCGCCCGCGAAAGGTTCCGCGAGGCGAGCCGGGACGGATCAGGCCGTCGCTGGCGGCGCGCGCGGGTTCGATGGAGAGCGATCGCGGGCGAAATCGACATGGGTGAAGGCCGGCGGCGCGAACACCACGGCCTCGAGCACGAGGCTGCGGGCGAGAACACTGGCATCGGGCGGCGGCGCGTGGGCAGCGGAAACCATGCTGCAACCAAGCACGCAGCAGGCCGGCAGGTGCTGCTGGTGCGGATCACTGCCGGGAAGCTGGGTCGGCCCCTCATGCGTGCAGATGACATTGCCGAAGGCGTCGAGCTGCGCGGCGGCCGGCCCGGCCGCGAAGGCGCCAAGCGCCGACTGGAGCACAAGCACCAAGATCGCGACGAACGCGACCCTCATGCTCCATTGTCTCCGCCGGATGTCCAAGCTCTGCCTCTCCACGAGCAATGGCAGATACCTAGCATGCGGCCAACGGGGCGAAAATCGCCAAATCACGGCTGCGGCAACGCGGCGCGACCAATGCGTATCGCCGGGACCCGGGCGCGGCTCAGGCGTGTTGCGGCTGCCGCCCCTCGGGGATCGAGGTCAAGAGCGTCTGGCGCGCCGACTTCAGGTGCTTGCGGCAGGCGGCGTCGACTTTGCCGAGATCGCGCGACTTCAGCGCCGCGATATAGGCCAGATGCTCCTGGACGGCGACCTCGTTGCGCTCGCGCTCCTGCGCCTTGTTCCACTGGTAGTGGTAGTGGAAGATCATGGCGATGACGTCGTAGAAGTCGACGATGAAGCGGTTGTGCGATGCGCGGTGGATCAGTCGGTGGAAGCGCTCATCCAGCTCGGAAAACGCCGTGAAGCGCGTGGCGATTTCGCGCGCCAGCTGGCGATGCTCATCCTCCAGCCGGTCGAGATCGGACCAGACCGGGCTTTCCTCGGGCAAGGTGGCGAAAGCGGCGGCCGAGCGTAGCTCGAACATTTCGCGGATTTCGGTCAGCTCCAGCGCGAAAGCACGGGTAAAGCCCTTCAGCACCCAGTGGCTGTTGCGCCGTTTCTCGATCAGGCCGAAGCGGGAAAAGCGGATGAGGAATTCGCGGACGCTGGTGGTGCCGACGCCGATCTCGCGCGCCAGCTCCAACTCGTTGATCTGCATGCCTGCCTCGGCGCCGCCGGCCAGTAGCCGGCGCATGAATGAGCGCTCGATGATCTCGGCCAGCGTGTCGGTCTCCTCCTCGGGGAAGAAGTCATCCGGCCGCGGCGCGCGCAGCACCGTCTTGCTGCGCTTGTTCCAGGCGATCAGCCCGATTTCCGCCATGCGTGCAAGGATGCTGCGCACCGTGGTTCGGCTGACACCGAGCAGGGTGCCCAATTCCGGCTCCGACGGCAGGCTTTGGGTCTCATCGAGCAGCCTGAGGCAGCGATTATAGGCATCCTTGTAGACGTTGTTGCTTTTCGACATCCCCCGCCCCGTTGCGCGCCGGCGCTTGCAGTGCCCGGCCTGAAGCGCGATATGTTCCTAACGCATGCTTCCGGAAAGCTGAATCGCTTTTCGGACGCCGGCCGGACTGGCCCTTGCGCCCTCACAGACGGCGCCCTCGCGAAAAAACATTTGACGCAAAAATGTTTTTTCACGATAAAAGACATTATCCATTAACTGACGCGTGTCAATCCGCCCACGCACCCAGGAACATCCCAGGCAACCGCCCGTGAACGCCGCAAACAGCATCCTCCTGTCTCCCGCCGACAATGTCGCGGTCGCCAATGGCCGCATCGAGATCGGCACGGCGTTGCCGGGTGGTGCTGTCGCCGTCGCGGTGATCGACCCTGGCCACAAGGTGGCGGTCAAGCCGATCGCGGCCGGCGAGGCGGTGGTGAAATATGCTCAGGCGATCGGCCGTGCCACGCTGGACATTGCGCCTGGCGAGCATGTCCATTCGCACAATTTGGTTTTCGAGAGCGGCCGCCTGCCGGTGGTGCCGCCGAGCGAGGCCGAGCACGCGACCGAGGCCGACCGTGCCCGCACCTTCATGGGCTACCGCCGCGCCGATGGCCGCGCTGGCACCCGCAACTTCATCGGCATCATCGCCAGCGTCAACTGCTCGGCCACCGTCTGCCACGCCATCGCCGACGAGGCCAACAGAACGCTCTTGCCGAAATATCCGGGAATCGACGGCTTCGTGCCGATCGTGCATGGCCAGGGCTGCGGCATGAGCGGCACCGGCGACGGCATGATGGTCCTGCACCGGACGCTCGCCGGCTATGCCCGTCATCCGAATTTCGGCGGCGTGATGATGGTCGGGCTGGGTTGCGAGGTCAATCAGTTGACCCTTTACGGCCAGAAGGGTGTCGCCGCGGGCAAGCGCCATTTCAACATCCAGGAAGCCGGCGGCTCGCGCAAATCGGTCGAGAAGGCGATGGGCGTGCTCGCCGAGATCGCCGAGGAAGTCGGTCACCTCAAGCGTGAACCGATTCCGGTCAGCGAGATCGTCGTTGGCCTGCAATGCGGCGGCTCCGATGGCATGTCGGGCATCACCGCCAATCCGGCGCTGGGCGCGGCCGTCGATATCCTCGCCGGCGTCGGCGGCATCGGCATCCTGTCCGAGACGACGGAGATTTACGGCGCCGAGCATCTGTTGGCCTATCGCGCGGCAAGCCCCGATATCGCGGCCAAGCTCGACGGCTATGTGAAGTGGTGGGAGGACCATGTCGCCAAGCACGGCGCCTCGATCGACAACAACCCCTCGCCCGGCAACAAGCGCGGCGGCCTGACCACCATCCTGGAGAAGTCGCTGGGCGCGGTCGCCAAGGGTGGCCAGACGCCGCTCAATGGCGTTTTCGGCTATGCCGAGAAGGTCACCGGCCACGGCCTGGTGTTCATGGACACGCCCGGCTACGATCCGGTCTCCGCCACCGGCCAGGTGGCGGGCGGCGCCAATGTCATTGTCTTCACCACCGGCCGCGGCTCCTGCTTCGGCTGCCGTCCGACGCCCTCGATCAAGGTCGCCACCAACTCGACCATGTACCACCAGATGGAAGAGGACATGGACGTCAATTGCGGCGTCATCGCTTCCGGCGAGAAGACCATCGCTGGCATGGGCCGCGAGATCTTCGAGCTCATCGTTGAGACGGCGTCCGGTCGTAAGACCAAGAGCGAGGCGTTCGGCTACGGCGACAACGAGTTCGTGCCCTGGCACCTCGGCGCGACGCTCTAACCACCGACAAATGATCGCGGGCGACCAGACGGCCCGCAAGGGGAGGCTTTATGAACAAACGCCGGATCGGCACCACTGCGCTCGAGGTCACCGAAATCAGCTTCGGTGGCGCCGCGATCGGCGGGCTCTACCGCGCCTGCCCACGTGAGCCGGCGATGGAAACGCTGCAGACGGCCTGGGATGGCGGCCTGCGCTATTTCGACACCGCGCCCTTCTATGGCTTTGGCCTGTCGGAGCGGCGAACAGGCGATTTCCTGCGCGAGAAGCCGCGCTCGTCCTATGTGTTGTCGACCAAGGTCGGGCGCCTGTTCCGCCCCGTGCCGGAAGACCAGGTGCCGGATCATTCCTATGTCGATCCGCTGCCCTTCGCGCTCGACTACGACTATTCCTATGATGGCATCATGCGCTCTGTCGAGTTCAGCTACGCGCGTCTTGGCCTCAACAAGATCGACATCCTGTTCGTCCACGACATCGGCACCTACACGCATGGCGTCGAGAAGACGAAGCTGCATTTCCGCCAGTTCATGGATGGCGGGTTGAAGGCGCTGGAGGAGCTGAAATCGTCCGGCACGATTTCCGCCTACGGCCTCGGCGTCAACGAGGTGCGGATCTGTCTCGATGTGCTCAGCCGGGCGCCGCTCGACTGCATCCTGCTCGCCAGCCGCTATTCGCTCCTCGACCGCAGCGCCGAGGCCGAGTTGCTGCCGCTCTGCCGGCAGCGCCGGACGTCCCTGATCATCGGAGGCGTCTTCAACTCGGGCATATTGGCGACCGGTCCGGTGCATGGCGCGCATTTCGACTACCAGCCGGCGAGCAAGGATATCCTCGACCGCGTCGGCGCGATGGAGCGGATCGCGGCTGACGGCGGCTATCCGCTCGCGGCCGCTGCCTTCCAGTTTCCATTGCATGAGCCGGTCGTCGCTTCTGTGCTGACCGGCACGGCCAAGCCGGCCAACCTGACGCGCAATCTGGAGCTGCTCGACATCGAGGTGCCGCCGGCGGAATACGCGAAATACGATCCTTATACGGTGGTTCAGGAACTCGGCTGAAAGGCGGAGCTCCTGCCCGGCTCGGTGCGTCGCATGGGCGAGCATGCCTCACGATCACGAGAGAATGAATATTCCATATTGACACTTGCATGGAACTAATATTCCATCTCAATTCGAGAGGATCGGAAG
>NZ_RZOI01000365.1:0-6031 GCF_004022645.1 Mesorhizobium sp. M4A.F.Ca.ET.020.02.1.1
GTGACGAGATTGGGCAGCACCATGCGCATCGGGATCTCGCGGATGCGCGGGCCGCCGCTGGCGTGCGCCTCGAATTTCTTGAAGGGCGCGCCCACGGCTCAGGAAATCCTGACCAGCGGCGTCGCCGCCGCGCCGCCGAATTCGGCAAGTACGGTCTCGCCGCCGACCGCCGTCTGGCCGACGGCGACGCGCGGCACGGCATTCAGCGGCAGGAAGACATCGACACGCGAGCCGAAGCGGATCAGCCCGAAACGCTCGCCGATCGCGATCGAGCCGCCGGCTTCGGCCCAGCAGACAATGCGCCGCGCCACCAGGCCGGCGATCTGCACGGCGGCGACGGTGCCGTTGGGGCTGTCGATGACCAGCCCGTTGCGCTCGTTCTCCGAGCTTGCCTTGTCGAGCTCGGCGTTGAGGAATTTTCCGGGCCGATGCTCGATCTTCGTGATGCGGCCGCGCACCGGAGCGCGGTTCACATGGCAGGAAAAGACGTTCATGAACACGGAAATGCGGGTCATCTCGCCAGAGCCGAGGCCAAGCTCGCGCGGCGGCACGGCCGGCCCGACCGCCGAGATGATGCCATCGGCCGGGCTCACCACCAGCCGGTCGTCGACCGGCGTGACGCGCTCGGGATCACGGAAGAAATAGACGCACCAGGCGGTCAGGATCAGCCCGATCCAAAACAGGATCGAAGAGAAATAGCCGAGGAAGAGCGTGCCTGCGCCAAAAGCGGCGATGAACGGATAGCCCTCGCGATGGATCGGAACGAGCGTATTCTTGATCGTGTCGACGATGCTCATCGGGCTGGGACGGTCCCTGTTTCAGGTCCGGCCTCAATAGCGGAAAGCCCCCCTGCCCGCAACGCAACATTGGGAGAGGTTGGGTGCGACGCCGGCACGGCGCGCAGCCATATTTTTTGCCTATGCTGTCGGAACTCGACCTTTCCGCTCGTCCTTGGCTAGACAACTCGACCAGGGAGCCCGCCAAATGCCATCGCCGAAATCGTCTGCAATTGACGCCAAGGTCATCACTGAGGGCCTCGCCTTCGGCGAGTCGCCGCGCTGGCATGAGGGGCGGCTGTGGGTCTGCAATTGGGGAACCGGCGAGATCATTGCCATCGATGCCGAAGGCAACAGCGAAATCATGCTCAAAATACCGGCCACCCTGCCCTATTCGATCGACTGGCTGCCGGATGGACGATTGCTTGTCATATCCGGCCGGGAAGGCTTGTTGCTGCGGCAGGAAACGGATGGAACGCTCGTCACCCATGCCGATTTCAGGCCGCTGTCGAACAGCCCGTGGAACGAGATCGTGGTCGACGGGCGCGGCAACGTCTACGTCAATGGCGGCGGGCCGGCGCCGGCGGCGGGCCAGCATTTCGGACCGGGCACCATCGTCCTGGTGACGCAGGACGGGGAGGTGCGACAGGTGGCCGAGAACATCGCCTTCGCCAACGGCATGGCCGTGACGCTGGACAACCGGACACTGATCGTCGCCGAATCCCACGCCAACCGACTGACCGCTTTCGATATCGCGGCCGATGGCAACCTTACCAACCGCCGTGTCTGGGCAGATCTCGGCAACGATTATCCCGATGGCATATGCATCGATGCCGAAGGCTGCATCTGGTACGCCGACGTGCCCAACCGGCATTGCGTCAGGGTGCGCGACGGCGGCATAAAGCTCGACAGGGTCGAAGCCGATCGCGGCTGCTTTGCCTGCATGCTCGGCGGGCCTGACGGCAGGACACTCTACATCACGGCTGCCGAATGGCGTGGCTTCGAGCACATGATCAGCGACGCCCGCACCGGCCAGGTGCTGAGCGTCGCCTCACCCGCGCCAGGCGCGGGCTGGCCCTCCTACAGTTCGGGCAGACGCTGATAGTTGGCGATATCCGCCCGGACACCCAGCCGGGCGATCGTCTCCTGCGGATTGAAGGCGATGCGCTCGTGCGCGACCTTGACGATCGGCACTACTTTGTCGACCGCTGCCTGGCTTTCCCATTCGACGATGGTGACGAGGTTGAACTCGCCCGGCCCGGAGAACTGCTCGAGCAGGAAATCCTGCACGAAGCCCTCCTGCCGGCGCAGCAGTTCATGGGTCATCCGGACCTTGCCGATGATCTCCTCGCGGGCTTCAACCGGGACGACGAACTTATCGACCCGGAACACGCTGCCATTGCCTTGATTTTTATTGCTCATTTCGATCTGTCTCCGTTTGGGAAAAGCTCATTTCGCAGGGGCTCGGAGACGGTTTGCAAGCTCAAGATAGGTTGAGGTCAAGGGGAAATTTTGCGCCGACTTCCCCTTCTCCTCCTGTGGGAGAAGGTGGATCGGCGCGCAGCGCCGAGACGGATGAGGGGTGCTGGAAGATCGGCTGCCGCGATTTCAACATATCGCCAAGCTGGAACACCCTCATCCGTGGCCTTCGGCGACACCTTCTCCCACAAGGGGAGAAGGAAGAGGCGCTAACTGACCTCCGACGTCCTTCTCCGTACGATGACACCCAGCTCGTCGCTCTCGCGGGCGACGCGCAGCCTCTCCTCGGCCTCGGTCGCCTCGCGCTGGCGGTCCCACATCGAGGCGTAGAGGCCATCCTTGCGCAGGAGCGCGGCATGAGTGCCGCGTTCGGCGATCTGGCCGTCCTTGAGCACGATGATCTCGTCGGCCGAGATCACCGTCGACAGGCGGTGGGCAATGACGATGGTGGTGCGGCCCTTGCTGACCAGGTCGAGGGCTGCCTGGATCTCCTGCTCGGTCTGGGTGTCCAGCGCCGAGGTCGCCTCGTCGAGCATCAGGATCGGCGGGGCCTTCAAAATGGTGCGGGCGATCGCCACGCGCTGCTTCTCGCCGCCGGAGAGCTTCAGCCCGCGCTCGCCGACCATCGAGCGGTAGCCCTCGGGCAGTTTCTGAATGAAGGGGCCGATCTGGGCGAGCTCGGCTGCCTTGCGCACCTCCTCCTCGCTGGCCCCGACGCGGCCATAGCGGATGTTGTAGGCGATGGTGTCGTTGAACAGCACGGTGTCCTGCGGCACCATGCCGAGCACCGCGCGCAGGCTCTCCTGGGTGACGTCCCTGATGTCCTGGCCGTCGATCAGCACCTGTCCGGACTGGACGTCGTAGAAACGAAACAGCAGCCTGGAGACGGTCGACTTGCCGGCCCCGGATGGGCCGACGATGGCGACCGTCTTACCCGCCGGCACCTCGAAGGAGACGCCCTTCAGGATCTTGCGGTTCGGATCGTAGGAGAAATGCACGTCGCGGAATTCGACCTTGCCTGCGCCGACCACCAAAGGCCTGGCGTCCGGCCTGTCGACGATTTCCTGCCGCACGTCGAGCAGGTCGAACATGTGCTCGATGTCGGTCAGCCCCTGGCGGATCTCGCGATAGATGAAGCCGATGAAGTTGAGCGGCACGGAAAGCTGCATCAGCATGGCGTTGATGAAGACGAAGTCGCCGACACTCTGCGTGCCGGCCTGCACTTCCAGCGCCGACATGCACATGACGATGACGGTGCCGAGGCCGAAGATGACGCCCTGGCCGAAGTTCAGCCAGCCGAGCGAGGTCCAGGTGCGGGTGGCGGCGGTCTCATAGCGCGCCATCGAGCGATCGAAGCGCTCGGCCTCCATGGCCTCATTGGTGAAATACTTGACTGTCTCGAAGTTGAGCAGCGAGTCGATCGCCTTGGTGTTGGCGTCAGTGTCGCTGTCGTTCATGTCGCGACGGATCGAGATCCGCCAGTCGCTCGCCTTGACCGTGAACCAGACATAGATCCAGACGGTGACAGCGACAACGGCCACGTATTTCCAGCCGTAGGTGAAGGCGAAGATGCCGGCGGTGAGCGCGAATTCGAGGATGGTCGGCGCCGTGTTCAGCATGATGAAGCGCACGATCGTCTCGATGCCTTTGGTGCCACGCTCGATGATGCGCGACAGGCCGCCGGTGCGGCGCTCGAGATGGAAGCGCAGCGACAGCTGGTGCATGTGGACGAAGGTGCGGAAGGCGAGTTGGCGCACCGCATATTGCCCGACACGGGCAAACAGCGCGTCGCGCAGCTGGTTGAAGCCGAGCTGCACGAGGCGGAGCACATTGTAGGCGACGACCAGCATTACCGGCGCAAGCAGGAAGGACGGCAGCGGCGGCGGCGTCTTCGCGGCGCCAGCCAACGCGTCGGTCGCCCATTTGAAGAAATAGGGGCCGGCCACCAGCGTCACCTTGGCGACAACCAGGAGCAGCGTCGCCCAGGTGACGCGCGCCCTCAGGTCGGCCCGGTCGGTCGGCCACATATAGGGCCACAGATTGCGGAGTGTCGCGAGGGTCGAGGAATCGGAGACGGTTTTTCCGGCCATTCTTTTTGCCTTCTTGTTCTAGCCGACGGAGCAGCAGGATTTGACCAGCGCCGAGAGCGACGCCGAGACATCGGCGAGCGCCGCGTGGTCGACCTCGTAGCGCGAGCGCTGGCGGTCGGGCTCGAAACGGACCAGCCCGGCCTCGACCAGTATCTTCAGATGTTGCGAGACGGTGGACTGGGCGAGGTCGAGATGGTCGACCACCTCGCGGCAGCAGCAGGAACGGCTGGCGGCGAGATGCCTGAGGATCTCGATGCGTGCCGGATGCGAAAGTGCCGCGAACCGCGCCGCGACGGCGCGGCTGTCCGGGGCGCAACCGGGCGGAGCGCCCACCAGGGTGGGTTCAGTCAGGGATTCGGTCATCGTTCATCGGCGATAGACGATGAACGATGCGAGGGCAAGCTAAGCTGGTGGGTAGTATAACGCCTGCGCACTGCAATGGAGGCAATTTCCGGAGTTGGCGCGACAGCGCTCCCTCTGCCCTGCCGGGCATCTCCCCACAAGGGGGAGATTGGCCAATCGCCGAATTCCTACTGCGTCTTCGTCGGCGCCGTCGTCATCTGGTCGCCCATCGCCTTCATGTCGGCGTCCTCGCCTTCCTTCGACTTTTGCGGGACCTTGAACACCTGGCCCGGCCAAATGCGGTCAGGGTTGCTGATCTGGTCCTGGTTGGCGAGATAGATGGTGGAATAGCGCACGCCGTGGCCATAGACGCGGCGCGAGATCCGCCACAGTGTATCGTTGCGCCGGATGATGACGGCGCTATCGGCATGTTCGAGCTTGGGCGCCACCGTCTCGGGGGCGTCGGGCGTCGCGGCAGCCACCTTGGCCGGGGCTTCGGCGCCAGGAGCAGCAGCAGGCGCTTCGGCCGTCGTTGCAGGCGCAGCGGGTTCGGCTGCCGGGGCAGCAGGCGCTTCGCCCGCTGTCGCGGGCGCGGCTGGTTTGGCTTCGGCGGGCTTTGCCTCCGCCGGCTTGACCTCGGCCGGCGCCACGGCGGCGACCGACTCACCCGGCTCGCGCTCGAAGGGCACGGCGGCGCGGGCCACCACCTTCACCCCGTCGGCATCGAGGGCATCGACATGGATGGTGTAGCTGCCGACCGGAATGTCGCGCGCCGCTTCGACCAGGAAATGGCCGTCAGGCGAGGTCTGGGCGTCGCCGAGCAGTATGTCGTTGGCATAGGCACGCACCTTGCGGCCGGGATCGGCCGTGCCGGCGACGAAGATCTTGTTGCCGTCGATCTCGACCGCCTCGACGACGATCTTGGGCTCGCCCGCCGGTGCCGCCGGCGGCGTTGCCGGCGCAGCGGGCGCTGGTGCTGGCGCGGCTTCAACCGCGGCCGGCGCGGCCGGAGCCGTAGCGGCGGGCGCTTCGGCCGCCGGAGCGGCCGCCTGGTCGCCAGTGGCGGGTGCCGCGGGCTTCGTCTCCGGTGCCGGGACGGTAAGCAGTTCGGACGGCTTGCCCGGTTCCTCGACCATGGCAAGCACCTGGCCGGCTGGGCTCTGCGGGATCGAGACGACGGCGGTCTGCACCGAGGCGGTCACCACATCGCCGGTCGTCGAGCGCAGCGTGATGGTGTAGTCGCCGGGCTTCAGCGGATCGTCAAGGACGACGGCGAAGGCGCCGTCCGGACCGGCAACGGTCGAGCCGAGCACGGTCGTGCCGTTCAGGATCTCGACCTTGGAA
>NZ_RZOI01000366.1:0-6026 GCF_004022645.1 Mesorhizobium sp. M4A.F.Ca.ET.020.02.1.1
GGTTTGGAATGGTGGGCGAGGCCAATTATTCGCTGCGGGACGAAATACGTGATTACTGGTCGGCGCGTGCGGAGACCTTCGACGTCTCAGTGGGGCATGAGATCTTCTCCGAGCGGGAGCGCAGAGCCTGGCACAGGCTGATCCTCAAGCACCTGGGCGCCGGGAACCGCCGGCGCGCGCTCGATCTCGCCTGCGGCACCGGGGTTGTATCCCATCTCATGTACGACTTGGGCTACGCCGTGACAGGACTGGACTGGTCAGAGGCCATGCTTTCCAAGGCGCGTGCGAAGGCAACGCAAAGGGAAAGCGGCATCCGGTTCCTGCTCGGCGACGCGGAGCGCACGCTCGAAGAAAAGGACTGCTACGACGTCCTCGTCACCCGTCATCTCGTCTGGACGTTGGTCGATCCGCGAGCGGCGTTCGCCGAATGGTTCTCGCTGCTCAAGCCCGGCGGACGGTTGCTGATAGTTGATGGTGACTTCGTATCCGAGACCTGGGCAGCCCGTCTGCGTAGGATCTTGGAGAGACTGCCCGGCTCAACGGTCGAGGCGGCCGGCGCTCTGGACCAGGCGATGATGGACCGCCATCGCAGCATCCTGTCGCGGCTCCACTTTTCGCGCGGCGCCAAAGCGGACGAGGTCTGCGCGCTTCTTGCGGAGGCTGGCTTCGAGGTGCCTGTGGTCGACATCCGGCTCGGCGCGATTCATCGCGCACAGGCGCGGCACCTGAACTTCCTCAAGGCGCTGGAACGCTCGATGCAGCATCGCTATGCAATCTGCGCGACCAAGCCGGCGCGAGCTTTCAGGTCCCGTCTCTAACCATGAAACGTCGAAATTGCGGTGTTCGCAACGTTGCGAGGGCATCGAAAAATCGATCGATCTCGCTGTCTGTCTAATCCTGACAGCAGTCCTTCCGCTCGCTCCCAGTCCGTATGGGACCGCCTAGCGCTACATCACCGGCGGCAACAACAGCCACTTGTTCCCTTCCCGCCCACGGCGCGCGGGTTGGACGGTCTCATATGACGGTTCTCATCCAGCCCAGGAAGGATTCTATAACCGCGGATCGGGCACTGTGGTGCATCCAGACGACATAAAAGCTGTAGCCCGGCAAGGACATTGGATGCGCCTTGACGAGAGAGCCGTTTTCCAGTTCGCGGCCGACCACAATATCACTGCAGATCGCAATGCCTTGCCCGGCGACAACCGCGTCGATCGCATGCAGTTCCTCGCGAAAGCTCAAATCCCAGGCTTTGTCCGGGATTGACTCCGGATCGATTGATCGGGCCATCGCCAGCCACCGGGACCAGGTGGGAGCATCCGGATCCCGGTTCATCCAGTCAAAGTGGATCAAAGGATAACGCAGGAGATCGGCGGCGCGCTCGATCAGCCGCCCATCGCTTGCCAACAATTGGGGACTGCAAATCGGAAAGAAGGAATCGCGGCATATCTCCTGCGCGGCAAAGTGCAAAGGCGGGCGACGCGTATAGCGGATCGCTACATCCGCGGCGCCGGCGCGCAGATCGAGTACCGCGTCCGTTCCGATGATCTCCAGTGGTATTGCCGGGTTGGCCTCTCGCCATTTCGGCAGCCGGGGCACGAGCCATCGACTCGCGAAAGCGTTCGGGCTCGTTACCCGCAATGGCGCCTGAAAATCGGGCTCGGCGACCGCGGCAAGCGAGCCGGCGAGAAGATCAAAGCCGTTGCGCAGGATCGGAAACAGCCGCACTCCCGCGCTCGTCAGCACGAGCGGGCGCGGCCGGCGCTGAAACAGCTTGCGACCGCATATCTCTTCCAGCAAGCGGACCTGGTGGCTGATCGCCGTCGGCGTCACGCCGAGCTCCACCGCCGCGGCCTTGAAGCTGCCGTGCCGGGCGGCGGCCTCAAAGGCGTGCAATGCGCGCAGCGGCGGGCGGTTTGTCATGCGCGGCAGCCTAGATGAATTCTTCTCATCCAGCAGCCGAGAATTTCGCTTTTGCAGAAGGTTGGACCGTGTGAGACCGTAACGTTGTTCGAACGGCGGGAGAACAGCGATGGAGATCCCACGAAAGGCCGACGCGCCATTGGGCCGATCCCATTCCCAGACTGTGGCGGTCGAACAACTGCGCCGAGGTCTGCGAGGCGAATTGGTATTGCCGACGGACACTGCCTACGACCAGGCGCGCAAGGTCTGGAACGGGGCGATCGACAAACGCCCCGCCGCAATCGTCTTTTGCGCCGATGCCGGTGACGTCGTCCATGCCGTGACCTACGCCAGGTTGCAGGGCTTCGTCGTGGCGGTGCGCAGCGGCGGCCATAACGTCGCCGGCCTGTCCGTGTGCGACGATGGCATGGTGATCGATCTATCCCGCATGAAGAAAATTGTCGTCGATCCCGAGCGCTGCATCGTCAGGGCCGAGGCCGGCCTGAATCTCGGCGAGTTCGACGCCGCCACACAGGCGTACGGTCTTGCGACAACCATGGGCGTCAACGGCGACACCGGTATTGCCGGCCTGACGCTCGGCGGAGGCTTCGGCAAGCTCGGGCGCAAGCACGGCCTGAGTTGCGATAATCTGATCGCGGCCGAAATCGTCACGGCCGACGGGCGGCTGTTGCGAACAAGCGCCCACGAGCATCCAGAACTGTTCTGGGCCTTGCGCGGCGGCGGTGGCAATTTCGGCATAGTGACGGCGTTCGAATACCGGCTGCACCCGCTTGGCCCGGCCCTTCTCGTGGGCTCGGTGCTTCACGCCTATGATCATGCGCGCGAGGTCATGCGGTTTTACGACAAATTCTCCCGTGGCGCCCCGGACGAGTTGAGCGTCGACGCCGCGCTCGTCACACTGCCGTCGGGCGACCGTGGCTTCAGCATCTCGGCGTGCTATGTCGGCGCACCCGAGGCGGGCAAACCGGTCATCGAACCGATGATGACATTCGGGTCCCCCGTCGAAAGCCGCCTGCAGGCCGTTCCCTATCTTCAGATTCAATCGGCGGCCGACAGCCTTTTTCCACGCGGACGACGCTATTACTGGAAGGCGCAGTTCCTGCACGAGATCAGCGATGCAGCGATCGATGCGCTGCTCGACAGTTACGCGAAGGCTCCCAATCACTGGTCCCTGCTGGTTTTCCAGCAGGTCGGCGGCGCGATCGCCCGGGTGCCCGCGTCGCACTCGCCCTACGCCAATCGCGATGCGGCCTTCGACTGCTTCCCGATCGCCATCTGGGACGATCCGGCCGATGACGAGGCAAACATGCGCTGGGCGCGCGACCTATGGAACGCGGTCAGACCATTCTCCACCGGCGGCGTCTATGCCAACAATCTTGGTGATGAGGGTGACGAGCGCGTGCGTGATGCCTACGGCGAAAATTATGCGCGCCTGGCAGCAGTCAAGAAGCAATACGACCCGACCAATTTCTTCCGACTGAACCAGAATATCAGGCCTGAATAGTTCGGACTATTCGGGAGGAGCCGTGCGCAGCCGTTGGACGATCCTTGCTGTCCTGTTTATCGGCCGCGCCGCAATGGCGTTTCAATTCCAGAGCGTCGGCGCCGTCGCGCCCCTTGTCAGCGATAGCCTCGGTGCGAGCCTGGCCGACATCGGCATCCTGATCGGCCTCTATCTTGCACCGGGGGTCGCATTGGCCCTGCCCGGCGCGACCATCGGCCAGCGCTATGGCGACAGGGCGACCGTGCTCGCCGGCCTCCTGATGATGCTGGCGGGTGAAACGCTGATGACGTCGTCTGCGCCCTGGAGCCTGCAGATCAGCGGCCGACTGATCGGCGGCACTGGCGGCGTTCTGCTGAACGTCCTGATGACCAAGATGGTCGCCGACTGGTTTGCCGGCCGGGAAATCGCAACGGCCATGGCCATCTACATCAACTCATGGCCAGCGGGCATCGCGATCGCTCTGATGCTGCTGCCAGCAATCGGGACGACCTTCGGGATAAGCGCTGTGGGCATCGCCGTTGCGATACTGATTGTCGTCGCCATCGGCCTGATTGCCTTCATCTATCAAGCTCCGCAGGCGCCGCCCGCCGGGTGCAGGCGGTGGCTCTGTTCCTAACCGCCGCGACAGGCGAGTTCGCCTGGTGGCTGCTCGCCAGTGTGCTGCTCGGCCTCGGCACTGCGATGGTCTATCCGAGCTTGATCGCTGCGGTGTCAGATGCATCGCATCCCTCCTGGCGCGCCCGCTCACTCAGCGTCTACCGTTTCTGGCGCGATCTTGGCTATGCGATCGGCGCGCTCTCGGCCGCCGACTTCTTCGGTCTGGCTGCGGCGATTACCGCGGTTGCTGCGCTGACCTTCCTGTCAGGCGTCGTCGTGGCGCTCTTGATGAACGAACGCCGCGCGTGAGCGCCGGGCGCCGCCTGGAACTCAAGCAAACCGCTTAACCCCCAACCGGATCGCGTTGCCTTGTCGGCGTAACTGCGTTTACTTGCCGGTATGAACGGAGCGGGCATTTTGGACTTGATGTTGCGGGGCGGCGCGATCTCCCTCAACCTGCTCTTGGCCCTTCAGTTTGTCAGACTACGGCCGGTGCGCGCGGGGACACTGAGCGGCCTCCTGCTCACTCTCGGAGTCGCCAGCTACGTTTTGCTGTCCGCACCGGGCATGCCCGGGATGCTGGGCGATGCTCACTGGATACCCTTGCTGCTAGCCGTCCTCAATCCCGTCTTCCTGTGGTGGTTCGCAATCGGCCTCTTCCGCGACGACTTTGTCTGGTCGCCCGCTTACGCGCTACCCGGCGTCGTTCTGGTCGCGATCCTGCTGCTTGGCCACGGCAACAGCCCAATGCTTGCTCGCGTCCAGACCGTCCTGCATCAGGTGGTGCTCGTGGCTCTGCTTGCACATATCGTGTGGATGGCCGTTCAGGATTTTCGTAATGATCTCGTCAATTCCCGGCGCCGTTTCCGCATCGCGCTCGCCATCGTCCTGCCGCTGGCGGCCGTCCTCATTGCGGCCGGCGAGATCTATGCGATGTTCGCGCCGCTTCCCAGCTGGACGACGCTCGCGCAGGCCGTGATGCTGTTTGCGCTCTCCTTCGTCTTCACCGCATGGCTGGTACCCCTGCGTCTGGATTTGTTCGAGGCGCCCTCCCGGCCGGCCGTCAGCGTCAGCGAGCTCTCGCCCGCCGAGCGCATCGAACTGGAGCGTCTGAAGCGTGCCGTCGCAGACGGGGTGTGCCTGGAGGCCGAGCTATCGCTCGGCCAATTGGCTGGGCGCCTTGGCGTGCCCGAACATCGCCTTCGTCGGCTGATCAATGCCGGGCTCGGTTTCAGAAGCTTCTCGGCGTTCATCAATGAGCATCGCGTCGATGAGGCCCGGCGGCGGCTTGCCGACCCGGACCGCGTGCGCGAGCAGATCGTGTCGATCGCTTTTGGCGTCGGCTACGCGTCGCTCGCGCCATTCAACCGGGCATTTCGCGATCGCACGGGCACGACGCCGTCGCAGTTTCGAAAAGATGCGCTGGGCAAGCTCATCGATTCCGAAAATCTCTGATCGAAATCCAGTTTTTCCTATCGGCTTCTCCTGGTGCGAAGCCGCGGCGAACGCCCTCCGGTAGTCCTGGCTGTCCAACACCGGAGGCTTGCCCAATGCTTGACGCCCTAACCGTCGCGCCGCTCATGCGCTTCGTAGCCGACATTTATCCGGTGATCCTGCAGAGCGATCTCTATCGCTACCTGATCGGCGCCGGCGGGACGTTTCTCTTGATCAACGTGCTCCTTTCGGCGCGGCTTGCATCACGCAAGATTCGCCAAGAGACACCGCAAGCGCGGCAAATCATCCGCGAAATTCTCACGTCGCTCCGGACCGTCGTGATTTTCTCCCTGGTCGGGTTGACGATCGCCATTCTGGCCAATCTTGGCTGGCTCCCGGTCTATGAAGACCCAGGACAATACGGGTGGGCCTATTTCGCCATCAATGTCGTCGCGCTGATCGTCGCGCACGATGCGTGGTTCTACTGGACCCACTGGTTCATGCATCGCCCAAAACTGTTCCGGTGGTTCCACCGCCTCCACCACCGTTCGTACAATCCGACACCGTGGAC
>NZ_RZOI01000367.1:0-6010 GCF_004022645.1 Mesorhizobium sp. M4A.F.Ca.ET.020.02.1.1
CGTCAATCTCGCGGTCGACAGGTTCGGCGGCCTCGACATCACCTTCAACAATGTCGGCGCTGTCGGCCAGATGGGGGCGATTTCCGACCTGTCGCTCGACGACTGGCGCGAGACGCTCGACACCAACCTCACCAGCGCGTTTCTCGGCGCGAAACACCAGGTGCCGGCGATGGTCGAGCGGGGTGGCGGTTCGCTGATTTTCACGTCCACTTTTGTCGGTCACACCGTCGGCATGCCCGGCATGACCAGCTACGCCGCAAGCAAGGCCGGTTTGATCGGATTGACGCAGGTGCTGGCCGCCGAGCACGGACCGCGAGGGGTGCGGGTGAACGCGCTGCTGCCGGGCGGCACCGATACGCCGGCGGCAACATTCAAGACCCCTGAATCGCGGACGTTCGTCGAAAACCTGCATGCGTTGAAGCGCGTCGCCCAACCTGAAGAGATCGCCCGCTCGGCGCTTTACCTCGCTTCCGATGCGTCGAGCTTCACCACCGGCACCGCGCTGTTTGCCGATGGCGGCGTCTCGATCAACCGGACGTGAAGGGATTGACGGACGTAGCACTGCCCGCCAGCCGAAAAAGTCGCGAAGCAGCCTTGCATTTCGGCGCAATTTGACGATTCCGTTTTCCCGTCGAAAACGGATCGGAAAAGATGCTGCTGATCAGGACCTACGTCGCCCAGAGCGCCATCGAAGGCGTCGGCGTTTTCGCCGCCGAGCCGATCCGCAAGGGGGCCTCGATCTGGCGCCTCGATCCCGATTTCGACCGGCTGATCCCGATCGAGAAATACGAGGCGGCCCCTCCGCATCTGAAAGAGTTGCTCGATCGCTACGCCTATCCCAGCCCCGACCGGCCTGGCTTCATGGTCTATGAGGTCGACAATGGCCGTTTCATGAACCATGCCGAGCGACCGAACACCGACTTCTCGCAATATGGCGGCGCGACCGCGACCTGCGACATCGCCGCCGGCGAGGAAATAACCTGCGACTACGGCGAATTCTTCGAGGATTTCGCCCGCCTTCACCTGGCAACCGCCTAGCTAAGCGCCGGCCGGCGGCGGCCGGTTGCAATTTGGGCGGCCGGATTGCATTCGGCAGTGGACAGGACGGCCTGATTCTGCTATCAGCCGCCACAATTCGCGGTGCAACTCGCCGCGGAGGCATAGCGGCTATGGCCGTTTGCCTGTTGATATCAAACCCGAAAGACAGGATTGCCCGTGCAGGTACTCGTCCGCGACAACCATGATGACCAGGCGCTCCGCGCGCTGAAGAAAAAGATGCAGCGCGAAGGCATTTTCCGCGAAATGACGATGCGCGGTCACTACGAGAAGCCTTCCGAGAAGCGCGCCCGCGAAAAGGCGGAAGCCGTGCGCCGCGCCCGCAAGCTGGCCCGCAAGCGCGCCCAGCGCGAAGGCCTGCTGCCGATGACCCCGCGTCCGGCTCCGGCTGGCGCCGCAGGTGCTGCGCGTTCGCCGCGCTGATACCGCCAATTTTTCGTCCTTTTCGAAGGATACCCAAGGGTGGCGCGATGCGGAATCGCCGCCACCTTTTTGTTTGATTTTGGACCGGTTCGGAGAGGGAACGGACCTGACGGCGCGGCGGCAGTGAGGACAGTGATGAACGCAATTTCCGTGGAGCGCAAAACCGCTTTTCGCGGCTTCGCCCTGACGGCGGCCCTGCTCTCGGGCCTGGCGCTTGCCGCATGCCAGACGGCCCCGACCGGCGAATTCAACAACATCGATAAGGCGCAAGGCTCGACCGAGAACATCTCCTCGCTGTCGGCCGTGATCCAGCGCAACCCGCAGGATCCCGAAGGCTACAATGTGCGCGGTTCGGCCTACGGCCGCGGCGGCCAGTACCAGGCGGCGCTGAAGGACTTCGACACCGCCATCCAGCTCAATCCGAATTTCTACCAGGCCTATTCGAATCGCGCGCTTATCCAGCGCTTCCTCGGCAACCAGGCGGCGGCGCTGGCCGACTACAACCGATCGATCCAGATCAACGCCAATTACGACGCCGCCTATATCGGCCGCGGCAATCTTTACCGCAAGGCGGGTCGGACCCAGGAAGCCTTCAACGACTTCCAGAAGGCGATCCAGCTCGATACGACCGATGCGCGCGCCTACCACAATCGCGGCCTGATCTATCAAAGCCAGGGCCAGCACAAATTCGCCATCGAGGATTTCTCGACCGCCATCTCGCTGGCGCCGGACGCGGCCGAGCCCTACAACGGCCGCGGTCTCTCCTACCTCGCCATGAACGACGAGGACAACGCCTTCTCCGACTTCAACATGGCCATCAAGCTCGACGGCAAGAACGCCGAGGCCTGGGCCAACCAGGCGCTGATCTACGAGCGGCGCGGCGACAAGGCGCGGGCGGCGAAATCCTACCGCGAGGCGGTGCATCTCGATCCGACCTACCAGCCGGCCAAGGACGGCCTGTCGCGCACCAACACCGCCAGCGCCAGCTGATACCCAGCCGGCGCGCCGCGCGACGCGGCCGACTGAGCGCTCCGCTCGATCGACGACCTTCAGCTACTGGCGCTTGAAAACCTGCAAGCCGTGGTCGGCGATGAAAACCGCGGCCACCCATGCTGACCGCCGGGGCAAGCGTTAACCCTTGCCATGTTCGCGCCAAGTTTTCAGCGGAACGCTCCGCGCACCTCGACCGTTAATCGGGGCCAAATTTGCGAAAGGACCTTTCCAATGATCAGAACCCTTGCCTGTGCCGCCGCCGCGCTTGCCGCCACGGTCCTCGCGTTCCCCGTCAGCGCCGGGACGCTGCGGCTCGGCACGCTTGATTGCACCATCGACGGCGGCGTCGGGTACGTCATCACGTCGAACAAGGGCGTGTCCTGCACCTTCCGCCCCTATCATCATGGGCCGTCCGAGCAGTATACCGGGATGATCTCCAAGCTCGGCGTCGATGTAGGCCAGACGCATCAGGGCCAGCTTGCCTGGGCGGTTCTGGCCGCCACCCGCAGCCATGACGAGGGCGACCTTGCCGGCAACTACTACGGCGTCAACGCCGAGGCCAGCGTCGTCACCGGGGGCGGCGCCAATCTTCTGGTTGGCGGGCTGAACAGCGCCTTCATGCTGGAGCCGCTCAGCGTCCAGGCGCAGACCGGCGTCAATCTGGCGGTCGCGGTGACCTCGCTGGAGCTGGTCCACTCCTTCAAATAAGGCGCGGTTGCTCCCTTACGTGCTGCGCGGAACAGGATACTGTTTCGCGCCGCACGCTTTCTGGGGGACCGCCATGCAGAAGACCATTATCGCCGCTGTCATTGCCGCTGCCGGCTGTGCGGGAACAGCCTATGCCCAAGACCAAGGCGTGGAGCTCGGCGTGCTCGATTGCGCCATTGGCGGGGGCACCGGCTTCATCTTCGGTTCGAGCAAGGACCTGAGTTGCACCTTCACCCCGGCGGACAAGACCTTTGCGCCGGAAGCCTATTTCGGCGCCGTCAACAAATACGGGCTCGACATCGGCACCACAAAGCAGAGCGTGATGCGGTGGCTGGTGCTGACGCCGTTGAAGAACATCTACGCGCCGGGCGCGCTCGCCGGCGATTATGTCGGCGCCAGCGCCGAGTTGACGGCTGCGGTCGGCGCCGGCGCCAACCTCCTGGTCGGCGGCTCCGCGCAGGCCTTCACCTTGCAGCCGCTCAGCGTGCAGACACAGAGCGGCATCAACATCGCCATCGGCGTCGCCCAGTTCCAGCTGCGCAGCACCGAGAATTGACCTGTCAATCAAGGCCGCTGGGCTTCTGCCTGGCTTCGCGACGCTCGCCACGACATTCCTGAAAAGGCCTCTTGAGCTCAACCGCGCTTGAGGTTCTACAAACTCTGCCGAACTGGATCTGGCGCCCTTTTGCGTTGCGGATGAGGGTGCGAATGGCAAGCAGGAGATCGATGTGACGGCGGCAAACGGCAACAAGACGGGCGGCAACAAGGTGGCCAATAGCAGGGTGGACTGGCGGGGGCTGTGGGCGAGCGGTGACCTGGCGCGCTTTTGCTTCATCAGCCTCGGCATCCTGCTGCACGCCACCAACGAGACGATGGTGGCGACGGTGATGCCGGCCATGGTCGGCGAACTGGCCGGCGTGCAGTTGGTCGGCTGGTCGCTGGCGATCTACGAGCTTGGCGCCATCGTCGCCGGCGCCGCCGCCGGACGGCTGGTGAGTTATGTGGCGCTGCGCTCCAACATGATGGTTGCCGCCTTGCTCTATGCTGCCGGCGCGCTGATCTGCGCCACCGCACCCTCGATGCCGCTCTTTCTTGCCGGGCGGCTGGTCGAGGGGCTGGGCGGCGGCGCGCTGGTGTCGCTGGCTTTCGTCTCGGTCG
This sequence comes from Mesorhizobium sp. M4A.F.Ca.ET.020.02.1.1, assembly GCF_004022645.1. Classification (NCBI taxonomy): domain Bacteria; kingdom Pseudomonadati; phylum Pseudomonadota; class Alphaproteobacteria; order Hyphomicrobiales; family Phyllobacteriaceae; genus Mesorhizobium; species Mesorhizobium sp. M4A.F.Ca.ET.020.02.1.1. The sequence continues at coordinate 4,339 of NZ_RZOI01000367.1, forward strand.
AGCGGCTGTTCCCGCGCAACATCTGGCCGCAGCTTTTCGGCATCATGTCGGCGATCTGGGGCGTCGCCGCCTTCAGCGGCCCGATGCTTGGCGCCATCATGGCCGAGCTTCTATCGTGGCGTTGGGCCTTCGGCATCTTCACGGTTGGCGGCACCGCCATGGCGCTGGCAAGTTTCATCGTGCTCGACACGCCGCAGGCGACCAGGCCGCAGGTGGACAAGGGCACGGCGCCGCCCTTCCCCTATGCCGCGCTCGGCTGCCTCGCCGTCAGCGTCGTGCTGATCGCCAGCGCCGGCGTCGATGTCGCCCTGCTGCGCTCCTCGCTGCTGCTTGGGCTGGGGTTGATCGGCCTCGTGTTGTTCTTCCGCGTCGATGCGCTGAAGCCGGGCTCGCGGCTGTTTCCGTCGCGGCTGTTTTCCTGGCGCTCGCCGGTCGGCAGCGGCATGACCATGGTGGCCGCCTTCTCGGTGGCAACCGTCTCCTTCGCCATCTACGGGCCGCTGCTTTTGACCACGCTGCACGGCATCCCGATCCTGACCACCGGCTACATCATCGCCGCCGAATCGATTGCCTGGTCGATCCTGGCGATCCTCGTCGCCAATGCGCCGCTGGAGCGCGAAAGGCTCATTATCGTGGTGGGCGCGCTGATGATCGCGGCCGGCCTCGCCGGCTTCGCCTACACGATCCCGGCGGGCTCGATCCCGCTGATCCTGCTTTGCGCCCTGCTGCAGGGCGGCGGCTTTGGCGTCTGCTGGCCGTTCCTGACACGGGTCATCGTGGCCTCCGCCCAGAATAGCGAGCAGACCATCGCCTCCGCCGCGGTGCCGACCATGCAGCGCATCGGCTATGCGGTAGGGGCGGCGCTCGCCGGCGTCATCGCCAATGCCAGCGGCTTTTCCGAAGGCCTGAATCGCGACGCGGCGGCGAACGTCGCCGGCTGGCTGTTCCTCGCTTTCGTGCCGCTCGGCACTCTCGGATGCCTGGCGGCCATCAGGATCGCTATGCCAACCGCGCATCCACAGGAAGCGACGGGCTGACCTCGGGAGACAATCGGAGAGCGGAAGTTCTCACAGAGACGGCAGAACGGCTCGGATGTGATCGGCGAAGGCCTCGACCGCGGGTGATCGCTCGGTGTCGGCAAAGGCGACCAGAATGCCAAGCTGGGGCAAGCGAGGAAACGGCGCGCCCAGAATATGGAGGTCCGACGGCACCGCATCCTCGGTCATCACGCTGATTGCCAGGCCCGACCGCGCCACGGCGATCAGTCCAGCAAGGCTGTTGCTGGCATAGGATATTTTGTAGCGCAGTCCGGCGCGCGCCATGGCCTCGCAAGCCGCCTTGTGGTCGACGGCATTCGACGCCGACAACGCCAGCGGCACGATGTCGCCAAAATCGTAGAGGTCCAGCGCCGGCTTGCTGCCCACCCATACGAGCGCTTCGGTGCGCACATGCGCGTCGCTTGCGTTCGGACTGGAGACAAGCGCCAGGTCGATCTGGCGCGCGTTGAGAAGCGTCCGCAATTCGACGGTGGGCGCCGAAACCACCTTAATTTCGACATCGGGATACATGGTTCCGAAGCCCTTCAGCAGCGCGGGAAAGAACGCGCTCAGATAGTCCTCGGGACTGCCGAAAATAATCGAACCGTGCAGGCCTTTGTCGGACAGCGCCGAGA
>NZ_RZOI01000368.1:0-6007 GCF_004022645.1 Mesorhizobium sp. M4A.F.Ca.ET.020.02.1.1
ACCGACGACAGCGTGCTTAAGGCGGTTTCCCGCGTGCCGTTGTTCGGCGGTTTCCTAGGTCTTGGCCTGCTGCTCCTGGCGATGGGCTCGATGTGGTACCGCGAAGGGCGGTAGCCTTTTCCTTCTCCCCGTTTCACGGGGAGAAGGTGCCCGAAGGCGGATGAGGGGCAGCGCCGATGCTTGCGATCAGAACTCGGCGCTTGCCCTACCCCTCACCCTGCTCAGCCGGCAAGCCGGCCTCGCTTTCCCTCTCCCCGTAAACGGGGCGAGGGAGAGGCCCTACTCCTCCGGCTCCGTCGTAAACAGCAGCGGATAGCCCTTCGCCTTGCCGGCGTCCGTCGCTCGCGTCGCCTTGGTTTCTGCGACATCCTTGGTGAAGACGGCGACGACGCAGACGCCGCGCCGGTGCGCGGTGATCATCACCTGTTGCGCCTGGTCCTCGCTCAGCCTGAACTCGGCCTTCAGCACCGTCACCACGAATTCGCGCGGCGTGAAGTCGTCGTTGATCAGGATGACCTTGTAGAGTTTCGGCCGCTCGGTCTGCGGCTTCGTTCTGGTGCGTGGCTTGGTGACGGTTTCTGGCATCGGAAACCCGGCAACTGCGAGCAAGGCTCTTACTTTGTCATGCGAGCGCGCGACCGTCCATTTCCGGCGACGGCGCGGCCATTCACGAATCTATGTGGGAGCTATCGTGCGCCGTTCAACGGCCGTGGCGGCCGGCGATGCGGCCGGCGGACGGGCCGTCCGCCCGGCGTTCCATGAACGCGGCGACCGCCCAGGCTGCGAACGCAATCAGGGTCGTGGCCGTCAGCACGATCAGCAGCCAGGTCTGCATCGGCGTGATGTAGTCCCAGTTGGTGGAAATCTCGGGCGCGAACAACGAAGGCTCGGTCCGCCCGCTGGCCGGGTCCGGCACCGGGCTCGCGGTGAACAGGATCAGCATCCTTGCCAGGCCGGTAACGACCAGGCCGCCAAGCGCAATTGAACGCATAATGGACGAAAGCCGCTTCTTCATGCGGATTGTCCTACGGGGTCGGCATTGCGACCAGGTTAAGGATCGCCGTTTGTGGGACCAGTTTCAGCGCGCCGGACCGGGTGCGATCCTGATGCCGGCTCGGCGGCGCCAGTCGAGCCAAGGCCGCTCCAGCCGGATATCGGCTGGAGCGGCCTTGATGCAAGAGCAGGCTTGCGGATCAGGACTTCTTCGCCGGAGCCTTGTTGGCCTTCTTGACCGGGCACTTGTGCGTCTTGGTCACCTTGCAGACCTTCTTGGCGGCAACCTTCGTCGGAGCGGCCTTGGCCGGCGCGGCGGTCGCCGGAGCGGTCGTCGTAGCAGCCGGAGCAGCGGTCGTGGTCGCGGCGGCATTGCCGAGAGCCGGCATCGAGAAGGCCAGAGCAACACCGAGGCCGAGGGCGGAGAGGAGGGACTTTTTCATGGCTTCACTTCCTTTTTTCATGCGGGTCGGAATTCGAGCGTCACTGAACCGGGTCGATCGGTGTCACTCCAAGCAGCTTCAAAGCGTTCGCGAGCATCCGGATTCCCTGCGCCTGCTTCTTGTTGGCGCAGAACCGGTTTCCCTTTCTCTGAAGTGCCTTCGCCGCGGTGACCTGCGTTGCCGCGGCATGGGTTTCGAGGGCTTCGTCAACTTGACGGCTTAGATCGCTGCACCGCTCGGCCCGGGTGATCGGCGTCACCTTTGCATTGGAGGCCGCGACCGCTGCCGTGACGAGCGAAATGCTAAGCAACGCACCCATCAAGCTGATCGTGAACCTCTGCATCGGTCTTGTCCGTTACTCCCGAGACTAGCGTCGCAGCCGGTGATCTGACCGCCACGACATCGGTTATGCCCTTGAAATTTTTCAGGAGTTTTTCCGGACTGTAGAATTTTGTTTCTGGATTGTTTCTGGTGAATCCAGCCTCGCGAAGCATCGTCGCCACTGGCCAAGATATGGCCGGAATTCTATCGTGTGGGTGATATCGGAAATGACCGCCAGGCCACCAGAATGACAGGGATCCCGTGAAATCCGACGCACACATACTGATCGTCGACGACGACAAGGGCATACGCGACCTGCTTCAGGAGTTCTTCCAGAAGCGCGGCCTGCATACCACGGTCGCCGCCGACGGCACTGAGATGGAGGCGATCCTTCGCCGCGCGCAGGTCGACCTCATTGTCCTCGACGTGATGCTGCCTGGAAAAAGCGGGCTCGAGCTCTGCCGCGAGCTCCGCGCCAACTACACGACGCCGATCATCATGCTGACGGCCGTCACCGAGACGACCGACCGGGTCGTCGGGCTTGAGATGGGCGCCGACGACTATGTGCCGAAGCCGTTCGATCCGCGCGAGCTGCTCGCCCGCATCCGCGCGGTGCTAAGGCGCAACGGCGCCGCCGAGCCGCGCCGGCCGGCCGCCAAGCAGATCTTTCATTTCGCCGGCTGGACGATGGACTGCTCGCGCCGACGGCTGACGGCGCCCGGCGACGTCAGGGTCGAGCTGACCATGGCCGAATTCAACCTCCTGCAGACCTTCGTCAAGAGCGCGCAGCGCGTGCTGACCCGCGACCAACTGATCGAGCTGTCGGGCGGCGACACCGGCTACAGTTTCGACCGCAGCGTCGACATCCTGGTCAGCCGGCTGCGGCGCAAGATGGAGGACGATCCGAAGACGCCGAAACTGATCCTTACCGTGCGCAGCGGCGGCTATCAGTTCTTGCCCGAGACGACCACCGAATGAGACGCTTCCTGCCGCAGACATTGCCTGTCTGGGTGCTGCTCATCGTCATTGCCGGCCTGCTGATCAGCCAGGTCGCGACGCTCTACATCGTCTCGCGCGACCGCGCCGCCGCCAATGACGTGGTCGATCTCTACCGGCTGAACGACCGCGCCTTCTCGCTGGTGCAGCTGATGCATGATGCCACGCCCGAGGAACGCAAGGCGACCGCGTCGGGCCTGTTCAACGCCACCTATGCGCTCACTGTTTCGGATACGCCCGCAGTCACCTCCTCGATCGCCGGCGACGACGAGCTCGCCGAGCTGGAGGACATCCTCGTTGGCCGCCTGTCGAAATTCGGCATCACCGACGCGCGCGTCCGGCGCGATCCAGCGTCGCGCGAGGCCGACGCCCCCGGCGGCACGGTTCCCAACAAGGACGTCGGCCAGGTCGAGCGCGACCTTCTGGTGCTGGCGGCGGACTTTGCCCAGAGCGACAAGCTGACGGCGTCGCTGCGCTTCGCCGACGGCCAGTGGCTGAACTTCACCGAACCGAACACCCCGGTCGGGCCGATCCTCAGCTTCGACAGCCTGCCACTCTATTCGCTGATTGCCGGGCTGGTGGTCGCGATGTCGATCTGGTCGCTGCGCCGGCTGACCGCGCCCTACCGGATGATGGAAACGGCGGTGAACCGTATCGGAAACGACCTGAAGAGCCCACCGATCTCCGAAACCGGCAGTCGCGAGATCCGCGCCGCCGCCAAGGCGGTCAACGCCATGCAGGGCAGGCTGCGCGACTATGTCGAGGACCGCGAGCATCTTGCGGCGGCCCTCGCTCACGATCTGCGCACGCCGTTGACCAGGATGCGGCTGCGCCTCGAACTGCTGCGCAAATCGCCGGCGCGCGAAGCGCTCGCCCACGACCTTGCCGACATCGAGAGCATAGCAAGCTCGGTCATCGACTTCGCCAAGTTCGAAGTGACCGAGGAAAAGGCCGAACGCATCGATTTCTGGTCACTGGTGGAATCGATCGCCGACGGTTTCGAGGAGGTTTCGTTCGACAATGACGGCAATCGGCCACGGGGCCTGATCTGTGTCGCCCGGCCGGTGGCGCTGAAACGCTGCGTCACCAACCTGGTCCAGAACGCCGTGATCTATGGCAAGAAGGCGCATCTCAGCCTGGAGCGGTCAGAGCACACGGTCACGCTCGCCATCCGCGACGAAGGGCCAGGCATCCCGCAGGCCCAGCTCGACGCGGTGTTCGGCTCATTTGTCCGCATCGAGCAGTCGCGCAACCGCCAGACCGGCGGCCTTGGCCTTGGCCTGACCATTGCCCGCAACATCGCGCGCGCCGCCGGTGGCGAAATCAGCCTCTCCAACAATCCCGAAGGCGGCCTGCTGACACAGTTGCGACTGCCGCTGGCAGGTTGAGTCAGGAAGTGGGCGGCCAGATCGGCGGCGGGACTGGATCACTCACGCCATCCTTGTGATAGTGCGGCCCGCTCCAGCATGAGGAAAACCACACCCATGTTCTACGCCATCCTGGCCTACCACGTCGAACAAACCGTCCAGTCCTGGACGCCCGAAGAGGATGCGGCGCTGATGGACAACCTGCTCGAGATCAACGACAGGCTGACGCGCGAGGGCAAGCTTGGCCCAGCGGCAAGGCTGGGCGCGACCGCCGACGCCGTCACGCTGCGCGGTCCGGGTGACGGCATGGTGATCGACGGTCCCTTTGCCGAGACAAAGGAACAATTGCTGGGGCTTTACGTGCTCGATTGCACCAGCCAGGACGAGGCGATTGCCACGGCGCGCGACCTCAAGCGCGTCAATCCCACCGCTGTCTACGAGATCCGGCCGGTCATGCTTTATCTGCCTGGCGCGCCGCTTCCCGGCAGCGCGGGATGAGAAGAGCCTGCAAGGCAATCCAGAAGTGCGCCTGGGCAAGGGTCACCGCAGCGGACTGCACCCGGCGATGCGGCCGCGGGCCACGACATCAGCGGGAGCTTCATCGGCCGGATAGCCGAAGTCCTTCAGTTCAGACATCGAGAGACCGGCCAAAGCCCTGCGTTGCATCGAATCCTGATACCGGCGCCGAAGCCCGGCGAAGACAGTCGCGACACGGGCAGCGAGCTTGCCGGCAAAACGGGAGGTCGGCTGGATGGTCCTGAGGCTGATGTAGGTCATTGTAATTCTCCCTCGTTCGAACTCACGAGGGCAATGTCCCGCCGGCGCGCTTTGCTAATGTTCATGCAGGCGTGAAACCGCAGGAAAAACCACGGATGGAAGCGCTAAATCGTCGTTAAGTCGACGGCGGGACGTGATATTCTATCCGAGGCTGTTTCTCGGGGGTCGGGGTGCACATCCGATTGCTTGGCGACATCGAGGTTGCTTCTGCAGGAGGGCAACCTTTGCATTTCGCGACGCGCAAGACGTCGCTGCTGTTTGCCGCGCTCGTTTTGGCTGGCCCCAAAGGCCTTCGCCGCGAGAGGGTGGCGGCGATGCTGTGGGCCGGCAGCGGCGAGCAGCAGGCGCGAAATAGCCTGCGCCAGGCCCTGGTCGACATCAGGCGGCTGTTTCCGTCCACCGGCGACGAGGCCATTCGCCTGGAAGGCAATGCCGACACCATCTGGCTGGCGGCGAATGCCGATGAAGCCGACATCTGGATTTTTGACCAGAAGATCCAGGCCGATGACGGTGAAAGTCTCGCGACTGCGGCCGACTTCTACCGGGGCGACCTGCTCGACGGGGTGTCATTGCCGCATGAGATCGACGAATGGCTTGCGCCGTTTCGGGCGAACTACACCCGCAAGGCGCTGGACCTGGCCGAGCGGCTGAGCCTCTTGCCGGAACTGGGTTCGCGCCAGGAACAGGCCTGTGAAAGCCTTGCCGAAAGGCTGGTGAGTCTCGACCCATGCGCCGAGCAGGCCCACCGCGCCCTGATCCGCATCTTCCGCCGCCGTGGCAGGACCAATGACGCCTTCCGCCAGTTCCTGGCCTGCAAGGAAGCGTTGAAGCGCGAGCTCAGCGTCGAGCCCGAAGAGGCAACGCGGGCGCTGGTCGAACGCATCGAAGCGCCGCCGGAGCATCTGAAGGAACCCATAGCCGAAGGCGGCCTGCCTACCCGCCCGGAAGCGAAGGCGGAGCCGCTGCGCCCTACCGTTTCCATGCCGGAAAAGCCGTCGATCGCGGTCCTCCCGTTCCAGAACATGAGCGGCGACGCCGAGCAGGATTATTTCACCGACGGCGTGGTTGAGGAGATCACGACCGCGCTATCGCATGTGAGCTGGCTGTTCG
>NZ_RZOI01000369.1:0-5972 GCF_004022645.1 Mesorhizobium sp. M4A.F.Ca.ET.020.02.1.1
CGGCGACGCTGAACTACGCCCGCGTCAACGTCACGGTTCCGCCGGTCCACGAGACGGGCCAGATCGAGCGACGCTCGCGCGGCAAGTCGGACGATCCCACCAAATATTTCATGGCCTCCGAGCTGGTCGGCTACGACACGCAGCCCAAATTCTCCAGCGCGCTCAACGCCGACATTGCAGCGCGCGGCGGCCGTGTCATGGTCTTCGTCCACGGCTACAACACCGGCTTCGACGACGCGGTCTATCGCCTGACGCAGATCGTCCACGATTCCGGCTACCCGGGCACGCCGGTGCTGTTCTCCTGGGCCTCGGGCGCCAAGACCACCGACTATGTCTACGATAAGGAAAGCGCCAGCGCCGCACGCGACCAGCTTGAGGTGACGCTGCGCATGCTCGCCCAGACCGGCGCGCGGCGCATCGACATCGTCGCTCATTCGATGGGAACCTGGGTGACCATGGAAACGCTGCGCCAGCTCGCCATCACCGGCGACCGCGACCTCGGCGGCAAGCTGGGCGACGTGGTGTTGGCCTCTCCCGACATCGACGTGGATGTCTTCAAGAGTCAGATGCGCCGCTACGGCAAGCCGGACAAGCCCTTCATCCTGCTCCTGTCCGACGACGACCGCGCGCTGCGGCTTTCCGGCCTGATCGCCGGCTCGCGCCCGCGCGTCGGCGACTACAAGGACGCGGCCGACCTCGCCACCTATGGCGTGACGGTCGTCGACCTCTCCAGTGCCAAGGGATCGGACAGCTTCAACCACACCAAGTTCGCCGACAATCCGGTGCTGGTTAAGATGATTGGCCAGCGGCTGCGCGAGGATGACGGCTTCGCCAGTGATCAGGCTGTAACCGACCGCATCAGCCAACTCGGACAGTAAGGGTAGGCCGTATCCGATCAGGATTGCCCACCATCCGTCAATTTTGAACTGGACCCGGCCGTGCTGCGGCCTTATCGAAATATCAATTGACGTCGCGGGATCGACGTCGTGCTTCGCGAGAGCCGCGTGATCGTGCGTTCGAACACTATTCTCGTCGCTGCCTTGGCACTGCTCGTTGCGGGCTGCGCCGGCCCGAATACGCATGACCTGCTCAACAAGACGACGGTTACGGTGCCGGGTTCCGACATTGCCGCGACGCACGAGATCTTCGTCGCCACCACCCGCCAGCAGGCGACGAAAGACCCAAGGCAGGTGTTCGACGGAGACCGCTCGCTGACCACCAGCTACGCCCGCGTCGACGTCACCGTCCCCAAGGTGCACCAGGTCGGCGCCATCGAACGCGCCAAGGGTTCGGCCGACAGCAACCCGGCCAAGCAGTTCACCGCCACCGAGGTCGTTCACTATGGGGACCAGCAGCAATTCGCCAAGGCCGTCGGCGCCAACATCGCCATAAGCGGCGACCGCGCTTTGGTCTTCGTGCACGGCTTCAACAACGGCTTCGACGATGGCGTCTTCCGGCTGACCCAGATCGCGCACGACACGAAATATCCAGGCACGCCGGTGCTGTTTTCCTGGGCGTCGAGCGGCAAGACGACCGGCTATATCTACGACAAGGACAGCTCCACAGCCGCGCGCGACGACCTCGAGGCGACGCTGCGGATGCTGGCCAAGACCCACGTCAAGAGCATCGATATCATCGCCCATTCGATGGGAACGTGGCTGACGATGGAGGCGCTGCGCCAGCTCGCCATCACCGGCGACCGCGATCTCGGCGGCAAGATCGGCTATGTCATCCTGGCCTCGCCGGACATCGACGTCGACGTCTTCAAGAAGCAGATGATCCGCTACGGCAAGCCCGACAAGCCCTTCGCCATCCTGCTTTCGGGAGACGACCGCGCGCTGAAGCTGTCTTCCCTGATTTCCGGCGACAAGCCGCGCGTCGGCGACTACGGCAATGCCGCCGACCTTGCCAGCTATGGCGTGGTCGTGGCGGATCTGACCAACACCAAGGGCGGCGACCGTTTGAACCATGCCAAGTTCGCGGACAATCCGATGCTGGTGCAACTGCTCGGCGACCGACTGCGTACACCAGCTGCCCTGCGATCGAACGAACCCAACTCGGCCGAGTTTGACAATATCGGCCAAGGCATTGGAAAGGCCGTGGGATCGGTCGCCGAAGTGGTCATCACCACGCCGTTCAAGGTGCTGACCATCGCCACTGGCGGATAGGCAAAGCGCGTCGGTCGATCAGAGAAACAGGTCGACTTTCTGGAACGTCGTCACGTCGATCAGGCCGACATCGGAAATCCTTAGTTCGGGGATGACCACCAGCGCCAGCAGCGAGTGCTGCATGTAGGCATTGTTCAGCGAACAGCCCATCTTGCGCATCGCCTCCGTTAACTGCTCGGCCTTGGCCGCGACGATCTCGGCACGCTCGTCCGACATCAGCCCGGCGATCGGCATCTCAACCAGCGCCAGTTCCTTGCCCTTTGAGAACAGCACGACGCCGCCGCCGACCTGACCCAGCCGGTTGACGGCCAGCGCCATATCCCGCTTGCTGGTGCCGACGGCGATGATGTGGTGGGCGTCATGCGCCACGCTCGACGCCATCGCGCAGTCCTCCATGTAGCCGAAACCGGAGACGAAGGCATTGGTGACACCGCCGGTGCCGCGGTGGCGCTCAACCAGCGCGATCTGGCACACATCGTTGCGACGGTCCATGCCGACCAGCCCGTCCTCGACCGGCAGGTCGGCCTCCAGCGCGCGCGTCGGCGCCTGGTTCTCGATCACGCCGATGACGCGCACGCGCACCTCGTTGGCGCCCTTCGGCGCCGCCACGTCGAAATCGCCGGCCTTGAGCTTCCTGCCGAGCTTGACCGTGTTCTTCGCTGTCTTCGGATAGTCGTAGGCCGGGATGTCGATGTCGAGCTTGCCGCCCTTGGCCAGCCTGACGCCGCGAGCATAGACCTCGTCGATGGTCATTGCCGCCAGATCGGAGACAATCAGCAGGTCGGCAAGCCGCCCCGGCGCGATCGAGCCGATCTCGCGCTCCAGTCTGAAATGCTGCGCGGTATTGAGCGTCGCCATCTGGATCGCCGTCACCGGCTTCAAACCCTGGCCGATGGCGTGGCGGACCACCCGGTCCATATGGCCTTCATGGACCAGCGTGCCGGAATGGCTGTCGTCGGTGCACAGCATGAAGTTGCGCGGGTCGAGCCCGCTCTCCGTCACCGCCTTGATCTGCGAAGCGACGTCATACCAGGCCGAGCCCAGTCTCAACATCGCCTTCATACCCTGGCGCACCCGCGCGATCGCATCTTCGGCTCGTGTGCCTTCATGATCGTCCTCCGGACCGCCGGCGACATAGCCGTGGAACGGCAGGCCGAGGTCACGCGAGGCATAGTGCCCGCCGACCGTCTTGCCGGCCTTCACCGTGGCGGCGATCTCGCCCGACATGACAGGGTCGTTGGCGGCGACGCCCGGGAAATTCATTACTTCGCCGAGCCCGATGATGTTCTCCCAGGTCATCGCCTCGGCGACATCGGCGACCGTCAGCTCGGCGCCGGCATGTTCCAGCCCAGGCGCCGAAGGCACGCAGGACGGCATCTGCACATGCACGTTGATCGGCATGGCGACGGCCTCGTCATGCATCAGCCGCACGCCGGCCAGGCCCAGCACATTTGCGATCTCGTGCGGGTCGATGAACATCGAGGTGGTGCCGTGCGGAATCACGGCACGGCAGAACTCGGTCACCGTCACCATGCCGCTCTCGACATGCATGTGCGCGTCGCAAAGGCCGGGCACCAGATAGCGCCCACCGGCATCAACCACCTTGGTGCCTAGCCCGATGGCGTGGCCGGCATTCGGCCCGCAATAGGCGAAGCGCCCGCCGGCGATGGCGATGTCGGTGCCAGCGACGATCTCGCCTGAATGAACATTCACCCAACGGCCGTTGCGGATGACGAGATCGGCGGGTTTGCGCCCCATCGCGACATCGACGAGATGCGTCGCCACTTCCGCCCAGGGTTTGGGCTTTGCGGCGTTGGCGGTTTTGGCATTTGTCATCGGCAAGTCCTCTGCTGCCGCCAGTCTGGCAAAAGTCGGAGCAAGGAACCAGAGCCGTCTGCATGGGGTCCTGCAGCAGACCGCAATTGTTGACTATTTCACGCAAAAGGCGATGCTGCTCATCCGGCCTCAACCTAAGAGGGGAATGATGACCCGTTTCTGGAAAGCATTTGCCGCCGCCATTCTGCTCCTCGCATCAACCGGGTCTGTATCCGCCGAGGAACGCTGGCAGACCTTGCCGGAACCTGCGGCGATGCCCAAGCCCGAGCAAAGCGGCTATGCGCCGGTCAACGGCATCCAGATGTACTATACTGTGTTCGGCGCGGGCGACCCGGTGCTGCTCATCCATGGCGGCCTTGGCCACGCCGACATCTGGGCGAGCCAGGTGGCGACGCTTGCCAAAACGCACAAGGTCATTGTCGCTGACAGCCGCGGCCATGGCCGCTCCACCCGCACGGAGCAGCCCTATGGCTACGACCTGATGGCGTCGGACTATCTGGCGCTGCTCGACTACCTGAAGATCGACAAGACCGCGCTTGTCGGCTGGAGCGATGGCGGCATTATCGGTATCGACATCGCGCTGCATCATCCTCTGACAAGGCTCTTTGCGCAGGCGGCGAATGTCACCACCGATGGCGTCGATCCGGGCGTGATGACCAACAAGACCTTTGCGGCCTACATCGAGCGCTCTGGGCTCGACTACAAGAAGATGTCGAAGACACCGGACCAGTATGACGCCTTCGTGGCCCAGATCAGCCACATGTGGGAGAGCGAGCCGGCGTGGACCAAGGAACAACTCGGCAAGATTACCACGCCGACGGCGATCGTCGCCGGCGACCATGACGAGGCGATCAAACGCGAGCACACCGAATACATGGCCTCGGTCATTCCTGGTGCGAAGCTGATCATCCTGCCCAACGCCAGCCATTTCGCCATGCTCCAGGCGCCGGACGAATACAGCAAGGCGGCGCTGGATTTCATCGACGCCAAATAGCCAGCGAGCCGGAATGTTCGTCGGTCGCTGACGATCATTCGGATTGGCGGAAAATGGCAGGGACGATCAGGTTCGCAATCTTCGCAGTGACGGCCGGCCTTGCCGGACTGGCATTCTTTACCTCGCATTCGTTCTGGACATGGGCCGCGCCTATCCTGATTTTCATCGCCGGCTCCGTGCTGGCCAAGTTCGCCTTCAACCGTCTGGCGTCGCCTCTCGAAAAACAGCGCGACCTGGAGGATCGGGTGCGCGACCCGCCGGCGTAAACCGTTGTTGAATGAAGCCAATTCCGTTTTGCGGCGAATAAGGCTAGGTTGTACCAGGGAGTCTTTCGAAACCGCCATTTCGGAGAACTCGATGCGTAGATTGACGCTCGCCAGTGCCGGTTTACTTGCGCTGCTGTCCGGGTCGGCCCAGGCGGCGGACTTGGGCGCCGATCTGCCAATGACCGCCCCGGGGTTCGACTGGACTGGCTACTATGCCGGCCTGCAGGGCGGCTACGGCTGGGGAAGCTCCGACATGAGTTCGACCGGTGGCGCGCCGTTTTCCGCCTCGCCGGATCTCAATGGCGGGTTCATCGGCGGCCACGTCGCCGGCCTCTGGCAGTTCGACCAGGCGGTTCTCGGCGCCCAGGCCGACCTCAACTATTCCTCGGTCAACGGCGCGGCGGACCTCGGTCTCGGAGATTCTGCCGGCGCCGAGATAAAATGGTTCGGCTCCGTCGACGCCAAGGCCGGCTACGCCATGGACCGCGTGTTGGTCTACGGCATCGGCGGCATCGCCTTTGCCGGCATCGAAGCGTCACGCAATGGCGTTGCAGACACGCGGACAGATGTCGGCTGGACGCTCGGTGCCGGCGTCGACTTTGCCCTCACGGACAAATTCGTCGTTGGCGCCCAATACCGGTACTACGATTTCCGTTCGGAACATTTCGACATTCCGGACGACCGCGATCAGGACGTCAAGCTCCACAC
>NZ_RZOI01000036.1:0-19576 GCF_004022645.1 Mesorhizobium sp. M4A.F.Ca.ET.020.02.1.1
GTCTCGGCGCTGACCGAGCCGGTTTCGGCATGCATCTTGTGGTCGGCGGTGTCGTCCGCCTTGACCGGCAGGAAGGTGCCTGCGCCGACATGCAGGGTGACGAAGCGGCGCTCGATCCCTTTCGCGTCCAATGCGGAGAACAGCTCTGGCGTGAAATGCAGCCCGGCGGTGGGCGCGGCGACGGCGCCCTCCTCCCTGGCATAGATGGTCTGGTAGTCCCTGCGGTCGCGCTCGTCGTCATCGCGCTTGGAGGCGATGTATGGCGGCAGCGGGATGTGGCCGACCGCATGCAGCGCCTCGTCGAGAAACGGACCGGACAGATCGAAGCCAAGCAGCACCTCGCCCGCCTCGCCCTTCTCGATCACCGTGGCGTCGAGCCGGCCGAGAAAGCAGGAATTGGTGTCATGGCCGAAATGGATGCGATCGCCCGCGGCGATGCGCTTGCCTGGCCGCATGAAGGCCTGCCAGCGGTCGGGCGCCACCCGCATGTGCAGCGTTGCCTCGACCTGCGCCTGTGCCTCGCCGCGCTTGCGGATGCCCTTGAGCTGCGCTGGAATGACCTTGGTGTCGTTGAAGACGAGGACGTCGCCTTCCTTGAGCAGCGACGGCAGGTCGCTCACCGCGCGGTCGGCCAGCCCCGCGCCGCCCGGTCTGACGACCAGCATCCTGGCGCTGTCGCGCGGCTCGGCCGGACGCAATGCAATGCGGTCTTCCGGCAGGTCGAAATCGAAGAGGTCGACGCGCATCAATAGAGCCGGATGAGCAGCGCTCCGGCGAGCAGCAACGCGGCGCCGGCAATGCGGCCGAGCGAGATCTCGTGCACCGCCACGCCCAGGAAGCCGGCGCGGTCGATGAGCATGCCGGCCAGCAGTTGGCCTGCGACCAGGAACGCCATCAGCGCGGCGGCGCCGATACGTGGCGTCAAAATCGTCGAGAGCGTGACGTAGAAGCCGCCGAGCATGCCGCCGGCGATGAACAGCCATGGCGCGGGCGCTTTCCAGTCTAGCGAAATGCCCTGCAGCTTCACCACCACGAGAGCGATGATGCCGAGCACGACCGCGCCCGACAGGAACGAGAACGCAGCCGCGGCGACCGGGAGGCCCAGGCCGCGCGCCAGCTGCGAATTGATGGGCGCCTGAACGGCGATAAAGGCGCCGGACAGGATGCCAAGCAGGGACCAGACGGCGCCCATCATCGTGGTTTCACACCTTACTTGACGTCGGCCGCGACCTTGAGCGACACGATCTTGTCGGGATCCTGCACCGGCTCGCCGCGCTTGATCTTGTCGACATTTTCCATGCCTTCGATCACCTGGCCCCAGACCGTGTACTGGCGGTTGAGGAAGGCGGCATCGTCGAAGCAGATGAAGAACTGCGAGTTGGCCGAATTCGGGTTCTGGGCGCGCGCCATCGAGCAGGTGCCGCGACCGTGGTTGGCGTTGGAGAACTCGGCCTTCAGGTCGGGCTTGTCCGAGCCGCCCATGCCCGCGCGGGAAGGCGCGAAGGAGGCCTTGCTCGAATTGCCGAACTTGACATCGCCGGTCTGCGCCATGAAGCCGTCGATGACGCGGTGGAAGACGACGCCGTCATAGGCGCCTTCGCGCGCGAGCTCTTTGATGCGGGCGACATGGCCGGGCGCCAGGTCGGGGAACATTTCGATGACGACGTTGCCCTTGGTTGTTTCCATGATGAGCGCGTTTTCGCGGTCCTTGATCTCAGCCATGTCAGATATCCTTTTGAGAAAACAGATTTATTTGTCGGCGGCGATACGCACTTTGACCATGCGGTCGGGGTCTGCGACCGTGCCGTTGTCCGCCTCGTCGCCCTTCTTGATGTTGTCGACCAGCTCCATGCCGCTGACGACATTGCCGACGATGGTGTACTGGCCATCGAGTGACGACGCCGGCGCGAACATGATGAAGAACTGCGAATTCGCGGAATTCGGATCCTGCGAACGGGCCATGCCGACCACGCCGCGCTTGTAGTGCTCGGTTTGCGAGAACTCGGCCGGCAAGTCAGGCAGGTCGGAGCCGCCGGTGCCGACGGCCTCGGGGTTGAAGCCCTTCTTCATGTTGCCGAACTTGACGTCGCCGGTCTGCGCCATGAAGCCGTCGATGACGCGGTGGAAGGCGACATTGTCATAGGCGCCCTCGCGCACCAGCTTCTTGATCTGCGCGACGTGCTTGGGCGCCAGATCGGGGCGCAGCGCGACGGTCACGTCGCCGTCCTTCAGCGTGATGATCATAGTGTTTTCCTTGTCGGCGGCGAAGGCCGGGAAGGATGCCGCCACGAGGCCGGCCAGCACGACGAGGAACGAAGCGAGCTTCTTCAGCTGCATGGAAGTCTCCGGAGTTTTATTTCGCGAATTTGGCGGTGAGCGCGCCGGCGACGGCCGCCGGCACGAAGGGGCGGATGTCGCCTCCCATCGAGGCTATCTGGCGGACAAGTGTGGCGGTAATGGTTCTGACCGACGGGCTGGCGGGCAGAAAAACCGTCTGCAGTTCCGGCGCCATGGTCTCATTCATGCCGGCCATCTGCATCTCGTAGTCGAGATCGGTGCCATCGCGCAGGCCGCGTATCATGATCGAGGCGCCCTCTCTCCTCGCCGCGTCGATGACCAGGCCATCGAACGCCACGACCTTTATGCGGGCGCCGTCGCGACCGAACTCGGCCTTGGTCGCCGCTTCGATCAGCTTCACCCGTTCCTCGAATGAAAACAGCGGCTTCTTGCCGGGGTGGATGCCGATCGCCGCATAGACGATGTCGGCCACGGCGAGCGAAGCCTTCAGCACGTCGAGATGGCCGTTGGTCAGCGGGTCGAAGGAGCCTGCGTAAAGGGCGATGCGTTCGGTCATGGCAGGCTTCTAGCGGGCGCGCGGACGGAAGGCAAATCCGATTGATGCGGCATCCGTGAACCTTTTCGCAGACTGAACGACAGATGAATGCGACGATCAGGAACGTTTCACGCAGCGTTCACTAGGTTGCCGCTTCAGGAGATGAAACCAAAGTCCCATCTATCCGTTATTAGGCGCAGGAGAACACGCACATGCTGATCTACATGCTAGCCACCGCAATGACAGTCGCCATGCTGATCGCCACCGCATTCGGTCTGCATCAGGAAGCCGTGCGCGTTCGCGCCAAGACGAACACGCGGCGCTTCGAAGTCCGCAAACCCTATCGCCACTACTGAATTGCGCCCCGCTTGATTGCGCGAACAGTCCCGATTGCGCCGGCCGTCTGGCCGGCGTTGCTGTTTTAAGCTTATTCGGCAATATCCGGAGCATCGTCCGTGGCATCGGCCTCGCCTTCGACGCTCTCTTCCTCATCCGATTGCGGTTCCGAAATCCGCTCCACCGAAACGACCTTCTCGCCTTCGGCCGTGTTGAAGATGGTCACGCCCTTGGTGGCGCGGCTGGCGAAACGGATGCCGTTGACGGGGACGCGGATGACCGTGCCGCCGTCCGACACCAGCATGATCTGGTCGTCATTGCCAACGGGGAAGGTCGCCACGAGACGACCGATCTCGGCCGTCTTCGACACGTCGGTGGCGCGGATGCCCTTGCCGCCGCGCCCGGTCAGTCGAAAGTCGTAGGACGAAGATCGCTTGCCGTAGCCATATTCCGTCACCGTCAGCACGAGGCGCTCATGCTCCTTGAGGAATTCGTAGCGTTCGTCGGAAAGCTCCGCCTCCTCGCCGATCTCCTCATTGGTCAGCGCGATCTCTTCCTCTTCACCGGCAACACCGGCGGCAAGCCGCCGCTCCGCGGCCGCCCGCTTCAGGTAGGCGGCGCGCTCGGCGGGCGAAGCGTCGACGTTTTCGATCACCGACATGGAGATGACCCGGTCGGTCTCGGCCATGGCGATGCCGCGCACGCCGACCGAGTTGCGGCTCTGGAAGACGCGCACGTCGCTGACCGGGAAGCGGATGCACTGGCCCGAATTCGCCGTCAGAAGCACGTCGTCATTGTCGGTGCAGGTCTCGACGCCGAGGATCTCGTCGCCTTCCTCCTCCAGCTTCATGGCGATCTTGCCGTTGCGGTTGACCTGGACGAAGTCGGACAGCTTGTTCCTGCGCACGGTGCCGCGCGTGGTGGCGAACATCACGTCGAGCTCACCCCAGCTTGCCTCGTCCTCGGGCAGCGGCATGATGGTGGTGATGCGCTCGCCCTGCTCCAGCGGCAGCATGTTGATCAGCGCCTTGCCGCGCGACTGCGGGTTGCCGATAGGCAGTCGCCACACCTTCTCCTTGTAGACGATGCCGCGCGAGGAGAAGAACAGCACCGGCGTGTGCGTGTTTGCGACGAACAGGCGAGTGACGAAATCCTCTTCCTTGGTCGACATGCCGGAGCGGCCCTTGCCGCCGCGGCGCTGCGCCCGGTAGAGCGAGAGCGGCACGCGCTTTATGTAACCGGAATGGCTGACGGTGACGACCATGTCCTCGCGCTGGATCAGGTCCTCGTCTTCCATGTCCGCGCCGCCGTCGGAGAGTTCGGTGCGGCGCGGCGTGCCGAACTCGTCGCGGACCGCGATCAGCTCGTCCTTGACGATCTGCTGGATGCGCGCGCGGGACGACAAAATGTCAAGATAATCAACGATCTCGGCGCCGATCTTGTTCAACTCGTCGGCGATCTCGTCACGGCCGAGCGCAGTCAGGCGCTGCAGGCGCAACTCGAGAATGGCGCGGGCCTGCTCTTCCGACAGATTATAGGTGCCGTCCTCGTTGATGCGGTGGCGCGGGTCGTCGATTAGCTTGATCAGCGACGCGACGTCGTGGGCCGGCCAGCGCCGTTCCATCAACTGCTCGCGCGCCGTCTGCGGATCGGGCGCGGTGCGGATCAGCTTGATCACCTCGTCGATGTTGGCAACGGCGATGGCGAGACCGACCAGGACGTGCGCGCGTTCGCGCGCCTTACGCAAAAGGTACTTGGTGCGGCGGCTGATCACCTCCTCGCGGAAACCGACGAACGCCTTCAGCATGTCGATCAGCGTCATCACTTCCGGCTTGCCGCCGTTCAGCGCCACCATGTTCGCGCCGAAGGAGGTCTGCAGCGGGGTGAAGCGGTAGAGCTGGTTGAGGATGACATCAGCGACGGCGTCGCGCTTCAGTTCGACGACGACGCGGTAGCCCTGGCGGTCGCTCTCGTCGCGAATGTCGGAAATGCCCTCGATGCGCTTGTCGCGCACCAGCTCGGCCATCTTCTCGATCATCGAGGCCTTGTTCACCTGATAGGGAATCTCGGTGATGACGATCGATTCACGGTCGTTGCCGCGCGCCTCGATATTGACGCGGCCGCGCATGACGATGGAGCCACGGCCGGTCGAATAGGCGCTGTAGATGCCTGAACGGCCAAGCACGATGCCGCCGGTCGGAAAATCCGGACCGGGCACGATCTCCATCAGTGTCGGCAGGTCGATTGCAGGGTTGTCGATGAGGGCGATGGCGCCGTTGCAGACTTCGCCGAGATTGTGCGGCGGGATGTTGGTGGCCATGCCGACGGCGATGCCGCCGGAGCCGTTGACCAGAAGGTTCGGGAAGCGGGCCGGCAGAACCTTCGGCTCGCTGCCCGACGCGTCGTAGGTGTCCTGGAAGTCGACGGTTTCCTTGTCGATGTCCTCCAGCAATTCATGCGCGACCTTGGTCAGCCGCGACTCGGTGTAGCGCATCGCCGCCGGCGGATCGCCGTCGATCGAGCCGAAATTGCCCTGCCCGTCGATCAGCGGCACGCGCAGCGACCAGTCCTGCGCCATGCGCACCAGGGCGTCATAGATAGAGGCGTCGCCATGCGGATGGTACTTACCCATCACGTCGGCGACCGGGCGCGCCGATTTCACATACTTGCGGTTCCAGTGGTAGCCGCTCTCATGCGAAGCGTAGAGGATGCGGCGATGCACCGGCTTCAGACCGTCGCGCACGTCGGGCAGCGCGCGGCTGACGATCACGCTCATGGCGTAATCAAGATAGGAGCGCTGCATCTCCTCGATGATCGAAATCGGCTCGATGCCGGTCGGGCCGCCGTCGGCGCCGCGCGGTGTCTTCTGGTCGGTCAAATCAGGTCACAATCCAGTCGGGAATCACTCGCTGCTTATATAGGAAGCGGCGCCGAAACTCCAATCTTCGTGGCGCTTTTCCAGAGACAATTTTGGCGGCAATTTCAAAAGGATACCGCTGATTGCGACGATATGGCCACGGTGGGTTTCGCCGCCGCCGGGGCTGGTTCGTCGCCGATCGCCGTCACCGAGAGCGACCGCAAGTACGCTGAACCGGCCCCGGTGGCCGCGTTACGGGCGCCCTCAGTAGCCGCCAGTCCGGCGCGCGCGGTAGGCGCCAGGCGCTTCTCCCATCTCGCGCCTGAAGCGGCGGTTGAAGGTCGACAGGTCGCTGAAACCGGCGTTGAAGGCGATCGTCGAGATCGCCGTGTCGGAGGTGCGCAGTCGCACGGCGGCCTTGTGCAGCCTGGTTTTGAGCAGGAACTGGTAAGGCGTCATCCCGGCGACTTGCCGGAAGCTGCGCAGGAAATGATAGGGGCTCGTCGCCGCGCTGCTGGCGAGGTCGGCGAGCGACAGCGGGCGGTCTGCTTCGAGTTCGATCAGCCGCACCGCCTCGGCGACCCGTTTCTGGTCGCGACGGCTCGGCGCGCGGGCGGCATAAACGGCATCCGAGCTCGTCCTGACCACCGCGCCGGCAATGCGCAGGCCGAGTTCCTCGAATGCGTCGGCGTCGCCGGTTTCCCGCGCGGCTTCCGCTTCCGCCAGCAGCGGCGCAAGCGCCGGCAACGGCGGCAGGCGCGGCGCGGCGAAGCCAAGCCGCATGGCGCCGGGCACGTCGGCGACAATGCGCTCCATATAGGTCGGCGAAAAATGGAAGGAGAGGCAGCGGTCGCCGGCGCCGTGCTCATGCCCGCACTCATAGCAGGCGCCGGGATTGCCGAGCAGGATCGCGCCGGGCGCAAGCATCGCCGTGCCCTCGCGTGTCCGGTAGCGGAACGTGCCCTGGGTTACCGCGGCAACGCAAAAGCCGCGATGCTCTTCCTCGAACGGGCTGTCGCCGACGCCGGCGGTGCACACGACGTCCGACACCTGCCAGCCCCGGCCCGAGACGATTTTCTTCTCACGCGTCGTCATCGCCCGAAAGTTAGCAATTTTCCCCAAGCGCAGAACCCTTTCCTGCCTCTATTGGTCGTGCTCTCCTGACAAACGAGGCAGTAGTCATGATCGGTTCCTTCGCTGAGGCCCTGCACAGCGGCGAGCCCAACCCCGGCCTAGCCGAAAAGCTGGCGCTCTATGGGCGCTTCGTCGGCGCCTGGACATTCGACGCCACCCGCCATCTCGAGGACGGCACGGTTCTTACCGGGCGTGGCGAGGTGCATTTCGGCTGGGTTCTGGAGGGCAAGGCGATCCAGGACGTGTGGATCCTGCCCGCGCGCAATACTGGTGTACAGACATCTCTCGGCGCGTGGACGTTCTACGGTACGACCCTGCGCGTCTACGATCCCGGGGTCGATGCCTGGCACATCTTCTGGAGCGATCCGCGCAACCAATACTACAGCCGGCAGCTCGGCCGCGCCGAGGGCGAGACGATCGTGCAGGTCGGCGCCGATGGCTCCGGCGCGTCGGTGCGTTGGAGCTTTTCGCGCATCACCGAGAATTCGTTCCGTTAGCTCGGCGAGCGCTCGCATGACGGCGGCGCCACCTGGCGGCTCGAGGTCGAATTCCTCGCCCGCCGCACGACTTGAGGCTGATCGGCTACCCTAATGAAAAAACGGAGAAAACGATGCTTGACCACATCTCGCTCGGCGTTGGCGACACAACTGTCTCGAAGCGCTTCTACGATGCCTTGCTGCAACCACTTGGCTATGGCTGCCTCAGCCAGTCGCCCGGCTCGCTCGGCTATGGCGCCAATGCAGTGGCGCTCTGGGTGAATGAAGCCGCGCGGCCGGTGCCGGCGGACACGGAGTCCGGCCTGCATTTCTGCTTCGCCGCGCCGACGCGAAAGAGCGTCGATGCCTTCCACGCGGCCGCGTTGCGTGAGGGCGGCAGGGACAATGGCCCGCCTGGCTTGCGCGCCGCTTATGGTGAAAACTACTATGCCGCCTTCGTCATAGACCCTGACGGGTACCGGCTCGAGGCTTACTGCGGCAAAGCTGAATAGCCGGCTGAAATCCCCTCCCTTCCTGTTCCCACCGCTCCCGCTTTGCTCTACCAATTGACGAGCTTGGGCTTCGCCCGGCGGGAGGGGACCAGCGATGCCGAGCTTCGACAGCCTGTTCAATGCCTTCGTCACCATACTGGTGACCATCGACCCGCCCGGGCTGGCGCCGCTTTTCCTCGCTGTGACGCGCGGCATGAACCGCGAGGAGCGCCAGCAAGTTTCGGTGCGGGCCTCGGTGATCGGCTTCCTGGTGATGGCGCTGTTCGCGGTTGCCGGCGCCTCGATCCTGTCGGTGTTCGGCATCACGCTGCCGGCCTTCCGCGTCGCCGGCGGTTTCCTGCTCTTCTTCATCGCCTTCGAAATGGTGTTCGAGCGCCGGCAGGACCGCAAGGAGAAGATCGGCGACGTCGCCATCACCAAGGACATGATCCACAATATCGCCGCCTTCCCGCTGGCGATCCCGCTGATCGCCGGCCCGGGCGCGATTTCGGCGACGGTGCTGCTGTCGGGACACTTCGACGGTTTCGCGGCGCAGGCGGCGCTGGTTGGCATCATCTTCGTCTGCCTCGCCATCACCTATCTGGTGTTCGTGCTGGCGGAGCGCATCGACCGCATCCTCGGCCAGACCGGCCGCTCGATCCTGACGCGGCTGCTCGGCGTCATCCTGGCGGCGCTCGCCGTACAGTTCGTTGCGGACGGCGTCAGGGCACTAATGGCTGCCTAAGCGGGACCCCTGCTGCCTTATTTCGCGGCGGTATCGACGACCTCGAAATCATGCGTGACCGTCGCCGTCTTGGCCATCATCGCGGTCGCCGAGCAGTACTTTTCGATCGAGAGGTCGATCGCGCGCTTCACCTTTTCATGCGAGAGCCCGCGGCCCTTGACGATGAAATGCATGTGGATGCGGGTGAAGACCCTGGGCTCCTTCTCTGCCCGGTCGGCGTCGAGCTCGACGACGCAATCCTCGATCGCCTCGCGGCCTTTTTCGAGGATGTGGACGACGTCGTAGGCCGAACAGCCGCCGGTGCCGATCAGCACGAGCTCCATCGGGCTCGGCCCCGGCGTTTTGCCCTCCGGGCCGGACGCTGTTCCGAGGACAACCTTGTGGCCGCTGCCGGACTCACCGACGAAGGTGCGTTCCTCGACCCATTTGACGCGTGCTTTCACGGCATTTTTCCTTGCGAGGCCTTGGCCAGCCTATTGACCGAACACGACCGTATGCATGATCCGGCCAGGCAGCAGCGTGAAGATGCCGGCGCCGATCAAGGCGAAGACATAGAGCTTGATCATGGCGCCGCGATGCGCGGCGACGCGATGGGTGTGCGCATACCACACCGCCAGCGGCGCGGTGACCAGCACCAGGATCGACAGCAGATGGATCGGACTGAACGGGCCGATCAGGCGGATCTGCTGGATCCAGAAACTCGAGACGGCGATGACAAGCATCAGCGCCGCCCAGGCATAGCCCATCACGCGGTGGCTCGGCGTGCCTTGCGGAAGCGCCAGCTGCGCGCCGCCAATCGCCAGGGCGGCAAGGGCCGCGAATGCATGCCACGGAATGGGAGGGGGCGCGGATAGCAATGGTCCGAGCGACATCTCCCCTCCTCAATGCCGGTTACGTGGGGCGCTCAGAACGGGATCTCGTCGTCGAGTTCGCGCGACGCACCGCCGCCGCCACCCCTGGAGCCGCCACCGCCGCCGCCGCGGCTGAAGCTGTCGTTCGTGCCGGACTGGCCGAAATCCGAGCCGCGGCTGCTGTTGCCGCCACCGGCATAGCTGCCGACCTGACCGCCGCCCTCGCCGCGCGCGTCGAGCATCTGCAACTCACCACGGAATTTCTGCAGCACGACCTCGGTCGTGTAGCGGTCATTGCCGGTCTGGTCCTGCCATTTGCGCGTCTGCAACTGGCCCTCGACATAGACCTTCATGCCCTTCTTCAGATACTGCTCGGCCACCTTGGCGATCTGGTCGTTGAAGATGACGACGTTGTGCCACTCGGTCTTTTCCTTGCGCTCGCCGGAATTCTTGTCGCGCCAGCTTTCCGAGGTGGCGATGCGGATGTTGACGACCGGCTCACCCGAGTTCAGGCGGCGGATTTCCGGGTCCGCCCCGAGATTGCCGACCAGAATGACCTTGTTGATGCTACCCGCCATCGTACTTCTCCGCGCTCATCCGAAACAAATTTTTGACGCCGCACCTTACAGCTTGCGGGCAATCGCCGCCCGTCGTGACTGGCTTTTCCCACAAGGTTTTTGTTCTCTTTTCGTTCTATGATGTGGGCGATGCGCTGTCAATGGTTGTCAGCAGCATGTAGTGTTCCGGCCCGGAATTTCCACGTGATCGGGAACGGATGGGGTGCCAGGTGAAGTCGATCGCACATGGGGACCAGCAGCGCGAGCAATGGCGGGCGGGCGTCGAGACACGCATGCTGGTATCGGCCAGCAACGGCGCGGCGCAACTCTGCATATTCGAACAATGGGTCGAGCCCACGGTCGGCGCCCCGACCCATTGGCATTCGGTCGAGGAGGTGCTCACGGTCGTCGCCGGGATGGCCGAGGTGTGGATCGATGACCAGCACAGCGTCCTGACGTCAGGCCAGTCTCTCATCGTCCCCGCGCACAGGAAACATGGCTTCCGCAACGTCGGCGACGAACCGCTTCACATCCACGCGGTGTTGGCGTCGCCGATCTTCGAGGCCACCTTCGATGGAGCGGCCGGGCTGGTGAGGCGCTGGCTTCCGCAAGGTTCGTAAACAGCGCTTGCCAAATCAATAAGTATCGACTTATGCTTCTGCCATGATTGAGGCAGAGATTTTCCGCGCGCTGGCCGACCCGACACGGCGCGCCGTCTACGAGCGGCTGGTCGCCAGCGAGATGACCGTGTCGGAGCTGCGCATCGGCATGACGGTGTCGCAGCCGGCGGTGTCGCAGCATCTGGCGGTGCTGCGCGGCGCAGGCCTGGTGGTCGAGCGGCGCGCCGGCCGCAATGCCTATTACCGCGCAGCGCCGGAAGGGCTTGAGCCGCTGCTCGGTTGGATCGAGCGCTACCGCGCGTTCTGGCCGGAACGCATCGAGAAACTGAAGACAGTTTTGAAGGGAATGGACCAATGACGGCAACCGAACGTCCTCCTGCCGATGCGTCGCTCAACTTCGAATGCGAGCTTACCGATCCGCCTGAAAAAGTCTGGCGCGCGCTGACCGAAGCGGAATTGCTGGCGGCCTGGATGATGCCGAACGACATCACTCCCGAAGTGGGCAGCCGTTTCGCCTTTGACGGGCCAGAGGCGCCGATCGAGTGCGAAATCCTCGAAGCCGAGCCCGGCAGGCTGCTGCGCTATTCCTGGCGCGAGCGGCCAAGCAAAGGCAATGGCGGACGGCAAGTGCCGCTCGACGGCCGATTGGACAGCATCGTCACCTTCACGCTCGACCCGACGGTTTCCGGCGGCACGCACCTGCGCATCGTCCATGAGGGCTTTGCGCGCATGCCCGCCGTCGCCATGGCCGGTGCCGGTTGCCGGCACGCCTTTGGCGCGGGCGGCACGAAACGGGCGATCGCGGCGAATGCGCCGCAGTTGCGGCGCGCGGCCTGAGCAAGGAACCAAGGGAGAGACGAAATGAGCGGTCTTGCCAATCTGGTGCCGATGGTGATCGAACACTCGAGCCGCGGCGAACGCGCCTTCGACATCTTCTCGCGGCTGCTGCGCGAACGCATCATCTTCATCAACGGAGAGATCAACGACGGTGTGTCGGCGCTGGTCTGCGCCCAGCTTCTGTCGCTGGAATCCGACCATCCCGACAAGGAGATATCGCTCTACATCAACTCGCCGGGCGGCGTGGTGACCAGCGGTTTCGCCATCTATGACACCATGCAGTACATCTCCTGCCCGGTGTCGACCGTGTGCATGGGCTTTGCCGCCTCGATGGCGTCCTTCCTGCTGATGGCCGGTACGCCTGGCCGGCGCATCGCACTGCCCAACGCCAGCATTGTGCTGCACCAGCCGCTCGGCGGCTTCCAGGGCCAGGCGTCCGATATCCAACGTCACGCCGAAGGCATCATGCGCACCAAGCGGCGCATGACCGAGCTCTATGCTCATCATTGCGGCCGCACCTACGAGGAGGTCGAGCGCACGCTCGACCGCGACTATTTCATGACCGCCGAGGAGGCCAAGGCCTGGGGTCTTGTCGACCATGTCTACGACACCCGCAAGAAGGCGGCATGAGGCCGGCACGCGGCAAAGTGATCGCGTGCGGTCTGGCATCGCTTCTGCGCCGCCAATATAGTCCGGCGATGACCAGCAAGCGTTCGTCCAGACTCCTGCGCATCGTCGCCCTCGCGACCGCGAGCATGTTGGCGGGCGCCGCCTTCGCCGATGACAGTTCGACACAGAAGGCTGCTCTGCCCGGCGTGAGCAGCGACTATCGCATCGCCAAGCCCGCCCCGCAGCCCGAGCCCGAGGACGCGCTGCCCGCCAGCGGCAACGGCCAGTTCAAGATCGGCGATACCGATGTCAGGATTTCCGGCAGCATAACCATCGACATGGCGACGGGTGGGATCAGGCCGCCGAGCCATTAAGGTGCTTTGAACGTCGGCGCTGCCGCCGCGTCGTGGAATGCGAGCGCCGCCAGCCGCTGAAATCAGATCTCCGCTTCGCCTTCGAGATAAAACACGCACTGCCCTTCGAGCTCGACACGCTCGCCAACCGCGCGGCACGTGATCTCCCCGCCTCGCTTCGATGCCTGATACGCACGCAACTCTGTCTTGCCGAGGCGCGGAGCCCAATAGGGCACCAGCATGCAGTGCGCGGCGCCGGTCACCGGATCCTCAGGAACTCCTTTCGCTGGAGCGAAGTACCGGCTGACGCAGTCGTACGCTTCATCACCTGCTGCCGTCACGATGACACCGGGTCGGTCCAGACGAGCAATCGCCGCCATGTCTGGCGTAAGTGAGCGCACAGTGCTCGCGCTGTCGAGCACCGCCATGTAGTTGAACGCGTTCACCCAGACTTCAACAGGTTCGACGCCGAGGGCATGCGCGAACCCCGGCGGGACCGCCGCGGCTTTCTCCGACGGGCGCGCCGGAAAGTTCAACACGTAGCCCGCATTCACACGCGTAACCACGAGCGGCCCGCTCTTCGAATGAAACACGACCGACTGACGACCCGGCTCGAGCCGCTCCATCACGACCGCCGCGCTCGCAAGCGTCGCGTGTCCACAAAGCGGCACTTCCGTGACGGGCGTGAACCATCGAAGCCGATAGTCGCTCCCCTCGCGAACGAGAAACGCGGTCTCCGCCAGATTGTTTTCGGCGGCTATGGCCTGCATCACCGCGTCGTCCGGGAAGCTGCCCATCGGCATGACCGCGGCGGGATTGCCGGCAAATCGCCGGTGAGCGAAGGCATCGAGCTGGAAGATGGGTGTACGCATGGGATTGAGATGGATTGAACTCACGGCCCACCAATCGCGCCATGTATCGGTCGACGTTGACGTAGGACGGGTGCGCCATCGGCACCGAGTGCCATCGCTGGCGCAAATTTAAGCCCCGCCGCTGCTTCTACAGTCTGACGGGGCTTTCATGGATCTGAAATCCAACTTTTGCCGGGAGTGTTCTGCCGGCGTTTGATTTCGGATGCTCCGCGGCGTTCAGCCGACGATCCGACTATGGTCTCTGATTGTTGGGAATCGGCAAGTCACGGTTTGTCGGGCAGCGCTCACGCCAAGCCCTGGCACTTATGCCCGCCGTGGCTCCATCATCGTGTGGAGCCTCAAGGGACTGTCCGGTGGCGTCATGCTCCGCTCCTGGGTCCGTTGCGACAATTGTCGTCCGAAGCGCAAATCGCAAAGCCTGCGGCGTCTCGCAGGCCACCTTTGGGTGGCGAGGCCATCGAAAGACAGCCGGCTCCGTTGACCCCCGGACACTGCTCCCGTGAGTCGGAGACGTCAACCGTTGAAAAGCCGATTAACGGAAAATGTGATCACCGGGAGGTTACGTCCAGGTCAGGTCGAGGCGGGATTTCCACACCGCTTTGTCAGGAGCGTGTTCGGCCTTTGTTCTTTCCGCTTGCCCGCCCGCGCGAAAGACGGTTAAACGCTTCTGTTGAGAGTTGTGGCGTCTCTCGACGTGGCGGGAAAACTACCTACATAGGGGATGGCCGGGAAACCCCGCCACTCCAGCAAATTCCAGACCTGAGGCGGCGACCGGCGATGGCCGACCATAAATACCTTTCCATTCGCGGGGCGCGCGAACACAATCTGAAGAATGTCGATCTCGATCTGCCGCGCGACAGCCTGATCGTCATGACCGGCCTGTCAGGCTCCGGCAAGTCGTCGCTCGCCTTCGACACGATCTATGCCGAGGGCCAGCGCCGCTATGTCGAGAGCCTCTCGGCCTATGCCCGCCAATTCCTGGAGATGATGCAGAAGCCGGATGTCGACCAGATCGACGGGCTGTCTCCCGCCATCTCCATCGAGCAGAAGACAACTTCGAAGAACCCGCGCTCGACGGTCGGCACCGTCACCGAGATCTACGACTACATGCGGCTTCTGTTCGCGCGCGTCGGCGTTCCCTATTCGCCGGCCACCGGCCTGCCGATCGAAAGCCAGACGGTCAGCCAAATGGTCGACCGCGTGCTGGCGCTTGAGGAAGGCACGCGCCTGTTCCTGCTGGCGCCGATCGTGCGCGGCCGCAAGGGCGAGTATCGCAAGGAACTCCTGGAGCTGCAGAAGAAAGGGTTTCAGCGCGTCAAGGTCGACGGTGTCTTCTACGAGATTGCCGACGTGCCGGCGCTGGACAAGAAGTACAAGCACGATATCGATGTGGTCGTCGACCGCATTGTCGTGCGCGGCGACCTGGCGACGCGACTTGCCGATTCCATGGAGACGGCGCTTAAGCTCGCCGAGGGCCTGGCGGTGGCCGAATTCGCCGACAGGCCGCTCGACGCCAGCCTGACCGGTGAGGATTCGGTCAACAAGTCGAAGAACGAGACGCATGAGCGCATCCTGTTCTCGGAAAAATTCGCCTGTCCGGTGTCAGGTTTCACCATTCCGGAGATCGAACCGCGGCTGTTTTCCTTCAACAATCCGTTCGGCGCCTGCCCGACCTGCGACGGTCTCGGCAGCCAGCGCGCCATCGATGCCAATCTGGTCGTGCCCGACGAGAACCTTTCACTGCGCGACGGCGCAGTCAGCCCGTGGGCGAAGTCGACCTCGCCCTATTACGCGCAGACGCTGGAAGCGCTGGGCAAGGCCTATGGCTTCAAGCTCGGCGACAAGTTCAAGGATCTTTCCGCCGAGGCGCGGGAGGCGATCCTGCACGGCACCGGCGAGCGCGAGATCACCTTCCAGTATGATGACGGCCTGCGCTCTTACAAGACGACCAAGACCTTCGAGGGCGTCATCCCCAATCTCGATCGGCGCTGGAAGGAGACCGAATCCGCCT
This sequence comes from Mesorhizobium sp. M4A.F.Ca.ET.020.02.1.1, assembly GCF_004022645.1. Lineage (NCBI taxonomy): Bacteria > Pseudomonadati > Pseudomonadota > Alphaproteobacteria > Hyphomicrobiales > Phyllobacteriaceae > Mesorhizobium > Mesorhizobium sp. M4A.F.Ca.ET.020.02.1.1. The sequence goes on from NZ_RZOI01000036.1 coordinate 15,583, forward strand.
GGATGCGCGAGGAGATCGAGCGCTTCATGTCGGCCACCCCCTGCCCCGCCTGCAATGGTTATCGGCTGAAGCCCGAGGCGCTGGCGGTGAAGATCGCGGGAAAACACATCGGCGAGGTCACCGAGCAGTCGATCCGCAAGGCCGACCAGTGGTTCACCGAATTGCCGGCGCAGCTCAACGACAAGCAGAACGAGATTGCGGTGCGGGTGCTCAAGGAAATCCGCGAGCGGCTGCGCTTCCTCAACGATGTCGGCCTCGACTATCTGACGCTTTCGCGCAATTCCGGCACGCTGTCGGGCGGCGAGAGCCAGCGCATCCGGCTCGCGTCGCAGATCGGCTCGGGCCTCACCGGCGTACTTTATGTGCTGGACGAGCCGTCGATCGGCCTCCACCAGCGCGACAATGCACGCCTGCTCGACACGCTGAAGCACCTGCGCGACATCGGCAACACGGTGATCGTCGTCGAGCATGATGAGGACGCCATCCTGCATGCCGACTATGTCGTCGATATCGGCCCGGCCGCCGGCATCCATGGCGGCGAGATCATCGCGCAGGGCTCGCCGCAGCAGATCATGGCGACGCCGGCCTCGATCACCGGCAAATATTTGTCCGGCGAACTCGAAGTGGCGACGCCGGCCGTGCGCCGCGAAGCGAAGAAGAACCGGCGCATCAAGGTCGTCGGCGCGCGCGGCAACAATCTGAAGAACGTGACGGCGGAAATCCCGCTCGGCACCTTCACCGCGGTCACCGGCGTGTCGGGCGGCGGCAAGTCGACCTTCCTGATCGAGACGCTGTTCAAGGCGGCCTCGCGCCGCATTATGGGCTCGCGTGAACATCCGGCCGAGCATGACCGCATCGAGGGGCTGGAGTTCCTCGACAAGGTCATCGACATCGACCAGTCGCCTATTGGACGGACCCCGCGCAGCAACCCCGCCACCTATACCGGCGCCTTCACGCCGATTCGCGACTGGTTCGCGGGCCTGCCGGAAGCCAAGGCGCGCGGCTATCAGCCGGGCCGCTTCTCGTTCAACGTCAAGGGTGGCCGCTGCGAGGCCTGCCAGGGCGACGGCGTCATCAAGATCGAGATGCACTTCCTGCCCGACGTCTACGTCACCTGCGACGTTTGCCACGGCAAGCGCTACAACCGCGAGACGCTCGACGTGCTGTTCAAGGGCAAGTCGATCGCCGACGTGCTCGACATGACGGTCGAGGAAGGCGTCGACTTCTTCGCTGCGGTGCCCAGCGTCCGCGACAAGCTGGAGACGCTGAAGCAGGTCGGCCTCGGCTACATCCATATCGGCCAGCAGGCGACGACGCTGTCCGGCGGCGAGGCGCAGCGGATAAAACTCGCCAAGGAACTGTCGCGCAAGGCGACCGGCAAAACGCTCTACATCCTCGACGAGCCGACCACCGGCCTGCACTTCCACGACGTCGCCAAGCTGCTCGAAGTGCTGCACGAGCTGGTCGACCAGGGCAACACGGTGGTGGTGATCGAGCACAATCTTGAAGTCATCAAGACCGCCGATTGGGTGCTCGACCTCGGCCCCGAAGGCGGCGACGGCGGCGGCGAACTGGTCGCCTCCGGCACGCCGGAAGCGATCGTGCGCGAGAAGCGCAGCTACACCGGCCAATTCCTCAAGGAGTTGCTGGAGCGGCGCCCCGGAGGCAAGCGCGAAGCGGCTGAGTAAGTGCGCAAATGGCCAGTGCCTGGAGAGCGTTTGAATGACATTCAGAAAGGCGCTTGCGGCTGATCTCCCCGCCGTCGTCGCGCTAACCACGGCCGCCTATGCGCCCTATACCGCTCTGCTCGGCGCGCCGCCGATGCCGGTCACGGAAGACTACGGGCCGCGCATCGAGCGCGGCGAAGTCTGGCTGCTGGAAAGCGGCGCTGAACTTGCCGGGCTGATCGTGCTCGAGCGCCATGCCGACCATGTGATGATCTTCAGCGTCGCGGTCCCCCCTACCTTCCAAGGCAGAGGTCACGGCATCAAGCTGCTCAATTTCGCCGACGAGCAGACACAGTCATGGGGTCTGCCGGAGGTGCGGCTCTACACCAATTCGCGGATGGAGCGGAACATCGCGCTCTATGCGGCCTATGGTTTCCGGGAAACGGGTCGCCGGGCCCACCCCTACCGGCCAGGATGGATTGTGGTCGACATGGTCAAGCCGGTCGACCAAGCCGCCTGATAGCCTTTTTGAAACTGGGAGGATGACAATGGCCAGCCAAGGAACGATCCGCTCGGGCATGGGCGGCTGGACGTTCGAGCCGTGGGACACGTCTTTCTATCCTGACAAGCTGTCCAAGACCAAGCAGCTCCAATACGCCAGCCGGCAGGTGCCGAGCATCGAGGTCAACGGCACCTTCTATTCCAGCTTCAAGGAGCCGACCTTCGTCAAATGGGCGAACGAGGCGCCTGACGGTTTCGTCTATTCGCTGAAGGGCAACCGCTTCGTCACCAACCGTCGTGTGCTGGGCGAAGCCGGCGAGTCGATGATGCGTTTCCTCGGCTCCGGCGTTGCCGCGCTCGGCGACAAGCTCGGCCCGATCCTGTGGCAGTTCGCGCCGACGAAGAAGTTCGATGCGGACGATTTCGAAGCCTTCTTGAAGCTGCTCCCCGAGAAGCAGGACGGCGTCGCGCTGCGCCACGCGCTGGAAGTCCGGCACGACAGTTTCATCGTGCCGGAATTCGCGGCGCTGGCCCGCAAGTACAAGGCGGCGATCGTCTATGCCGACCATGCCAAATATCCTCGGATTGCCGACGTCACCGGCGATTTCGTCTATGCGCGGCTGCAGACCGGCAGCGACGACAATCCCGACTGCTACACGCCGAAGGCGTTGGATGAGTGGGCGGCGCGCGTAAAAACCTGGGCGGAGGGCAAGCAGCCGGCCGACCTGCCGCGCGTCGATGCCAAAATCGACGCGCCGGTCAAGCCGCGCGACGTGTTCGCCTATTTCATCACCGAGGGCAAGGTGCGCGCACCGTTCGGCGCCATGGCGCTGATGAAGCGCGTGACGGGCTGACGCGGCAAAATCTCGGTATCTTCGCGGATATCGTAACGGTATCGACACTTCCTTGCGGCACTAATAGCCGACGCCAGAGCAGACTCTGGCGCCGCCGCCGGCAAGGACAGGGCATGCTGCTCGACTACAATTCAATGCTGCTGGCGGTCGGCTTTTCCGCCGCCTGCCTCAGCATGACGTTGTTCGGCACATGGCTGACCGCCCGCTCCGACAGTTTCCTTCTGACCTGGGCCATCAGCGTGCTGGTGATCGTCGGCGAGGTGTTCGTCTATGACGCCTATATCGAAGCCCCTGGGCCTGTCCTCGGCGTTCTGACGCTGGCACTTCTGCTGCTCGGCTTTTCGGTGATGCTGGGTGCCGCCCACCAGTTCAGGACAGGGCGCTCGCCATTGCCGCGCGTCCTGGTGGGCGCCGGCATTTCGCTCGCTTTGGCGCTGCCGCCCATGGCGCTCGGCTATGACGGGCTTGGCTTCATGCTGGAGAATTTCCTTGCCGGCCTGCTGCTGTTCGCGACGGCGCATGAATACTGGCGCGGGCGGGAGGAAGCGCCTGCGCCGCTGCAGGGTGTCGCCCTGCTCTATTCGCTGACCGCGGCTTCGTTCGTGCTGTGCGCGGCGGTGCTGGGCTGGGACGGCAGGCTGGTGCTCGGCCACGCGCCGAGCAACTGGGCCGAGGATCTCAGCCTCATCATCGTCATCGCCTCGATGACCGGCATCGGCGGGCTGTCGCTGGCGCTGAACCAGGGGCGGCTGGCGCAGCATCACCGGCGCAATGCGCTCACCGACCCGCTGACCGGCCTGCTCAACCGGCGCGCGCTGTTCGACCTGCATGGCGAGGCGCCGGTCGGCGCTTTCATGGCGGTGGTGGTGTTCGACCTCGACGGCTTCAAAGCGATCAACGACGAGTTCGGCCATGCCGCCGGCGACGCGGTGCTGAAAGTGTTCGCCGAGGAACTCGCGGCCAATCTTCAGC
>NZ_RZOI01000370.1:0-5933 GCF_004022645.1 Mesorhizobium sp. M4A.F.Ca.ET.020.02.1.1
GGTCGGCGGGGCCGCGCACGTATCCCCGCCGATCGGCGCGCAAGGCCTCAATCTCGGCATCAGGGATATCGACGATCTGATTGGAATCGCCAGCGAAAATAGCTCCGACCCGGGATCGGAGAAGTGCCTTGCGACCTACGATACCAGGCGGCGGCCCGACATCTTGGCCCGCAGCAGCGCGGTCAATTTGCTGAACAGGTCCTTGCTCTCCGACATGCTGCCGGCGCAGCTGGCGCGCAGCGCCGGCCTTGGCGTGCTCGGCAGCTTCGCGCCGCTGCGCGCCTTTTTCATGCGAGAGGGGCTCAGGCCCGGCAGCGGCTTCCAGGCTCTTGCCGGCGGTTTGCGGAAGCAGTCCCCGCGGTAGCTTCCCCAGACCTTTCCGCAGCGAGCCCGAAACCCTCGGCTCCGCCAGTTCGTTGGCTGCTGCTGGAGCGGTGCTTTGGCATTGAATTGACGCGGCGTCTGCGCCAAATAGGCACCAACCGAAAGTCGGGGTCGATTTTTGGCGGCGCAGCGCGTAAATTCAAGATCTTAGGCGCCTTTGCGCGGTCACGGACGGCGCCCTGGAACCTGAGTGGTGAGTGCGATGAAAACGGCCAAATTCTCGATCGGACAAGTGGTTCGCCATCGGCTGTTTCCGTTCCGCGGCGTCATCTTCGACGTCGACCCGCAATTCGCCAACACCGAGGAATGGTACGAGGCGATCCCGGCAGACGTGAGGCCGCGCAAGGACCAGCCCTTCTACCATCTTCTCGCCGAGAATTCGGAAACGGAATACATCGCCTACGTCTCCGAGCAGAACCTGCTCGAGGACAAGTCGGGCGAACCGGTTCGACACCCGCAGATTGGCGAGATGTTCGACAAGCGGCCGGACGGCCGCTACGAGCCGAAACGCCAGTCGCGGCATTGACACAAAAAAGCGGGGCCAAAGCCCGCTTTTTTTCGAAACCAGAAGACTCCCGCAGGAGTCCTGGGCGATCAGTTGGCGGTCTTCGCCTTGTCCTGCTCTTCCTTGAGCTTCTTGGCGAAGTCCTGGTTGTTCTTGGCCACGAAGTCCTTCAGCTTCTTCTGCCGGTCCTCGATATCCGACTGCTGCAGCGGCGGGCCGTCGTAGGCGCCGCTGAAACCGGTCAGCGCGACCTTGATCGGGTTCGGCTGGTTCTGGAAATTGACCGAGGTAAGCGTGATTGCCTGGCCCTTCTTGAAGGAAGCGACGAGCTGATCGGTCAGCGGCACTTCGGCCACGCAGCGGTCGGGGAAGCAGATCACATAGTCAAGCTTCTGCGCCTTGCCGGTGTCGATCTGCAGGCCGATGCCGGGAGGGACCAGACGGCCGGTCGGGACCGTGACCTGGAACACCTTGCGGTTCACCTTGCCCTTCAGCTCGATCAGGCTGATGCCGGTGACGAGTTGGCCATTGCCGGCGGTGACGATGTTCTGGACATTGCAGATGTCGACATCTTCCTGCTTGGTGCAGGCCTTGAACCAGCCCTGCGGAATCTGCTGCTGCTGCGCGGAGGCAGCCGGAAGTTCAGCGCCCAGAAAGCCGATCACGCCTGCGGCCAGGACCGAAAGGCGGTACGCGTTGCTGTTCAGGCTCGTCATATGGTGTACTTCCTCTCAATGATCCCGGGACCGGCTTATTCGCGCCGCGTGGTCCAGCTACCTGTTGCCGAAATGAGGCAACAGCATGACTTCGGAGCGCGTGTTACACTGCCAGCTCCGGCGAATCCAGCCCGTAGGCTGCAATTCTTGGCGCAGCCCGCCGGCGTCGAAGCCTCAGGAAACCTCGTTCGAATTCCCGACGCAGCGGCGATTCAATCGCCGCGTGAAATGCTCTAGGGTGCATTCCGAATCATCAAGCCGCCTGGCAAGGAGTCGGTCATGGGCCGCGTTCCCGTTTGGCTGATAGCCGCGACCTCGTTTCTGACCCTTTCGCCTGGACCGGTGCAGTCGGAGCCGAAGCACGCCATCGCCATGCAGGGCGAGCCGGCGCTGCCGGCCGACTATACGCATTTCAACTACGCCAATCCCGATGCGCCGAAGGGCGGCAGCATCACCTATTGTGTGGTCGGCAGCTTCGACAATCTCAACCCGTTCATCCTGAAAAGCCTGCGCACCACGGCGCGCGGCATGCTGGATCTCACCTACGGCAACCTCGTCTTCGAACCGCTGATGCAGCGCAATTACGACGAGGCTTTCAGCCTCTATGGCCTGCTTGCCGACAGCGCAGACATGGATCCGGAGCGCAAGTCGATCGAATTCCATCTCAACCCGAACGCAAAATGGTCGGACGGCCAGCCGGTGACGCCGGAGGACGTGCTGTTCACTTACGATGTCTTCACCGACAAGGGCCGCCCGCCCTACAGCGTTCGCATGAGCATGATCGCCAAGCTGGAAAAGACCGGCGAGCACAGCGTGAAATTCACCTTCAACGACAAGGCTAATCGCGAGACCCCGCTGATCATCGCGTTGACACCGATCATCCCCAGGCACGCTTTTGACAGGGATACCTTCGACAAGACGACACTGAAGCCTTTGATCGGCAGCGGACCCTACACGGTGGACAAGGTGCAACCTGGCCAACGCATCGTCTTCAAGCGCAATCCCGACTACTGGGGCAAGGACCTCCCTTCGAAACGCGGCTTCGACAATTACGACCAGATCACCATCGAGTATTTCCTGAATGACAATGCCAAGACGGAAGCTTTCAAGAAAGGCATCTGCGCCGTCGACGACCAAAGCGATCCGGTCAAGCGTGAGCGCGATCTCGATTTTCCCGCTTTCCATCGTGGCGAAGTGATCGCCGAAACCTTCGACACCGGCATACCGCCTGTCGTGACCGGATTCCTGTTCAACACAAGGCTGGAGAAGTTTTCCAACCCGGTCGTGCGGCGCGCGCTAGGGATGCTCTACGACTTCGAATGGGCGAACAAGAACCTGTTCGGCGGCAAGTACACGCGCACCATGAGCTACTGGCAGAATTCCGAGCTATCCGCGCTCGGTCATCCGGCCGGAGACAGAGAGAAGGCGCTGCTCGCGCCCTACCCCGGCCGCGTGCCGGCCGATGTCATGGAAGGCACCTGGAGGCCGCCGGTGAATGATGGCACGGGCCAGGATCGCAAGGTGCTGAAGGCGGCATTCGATTTGCTGAAGAGCGAAGGCTATGCCGTCAAGGACGGGGTTCTGCTGGACCCCAAGGGAAATCCCTTCGGCTTCGAAATCCTAACCGCCTCGCAGGACGAGGAGCGTTTTGCCACTATCTATCAGCGCACGCTGCAGAAGATCGGCATCGATGTGACCATCCGCAGCCTCGAGGCCGACCAAATCCAGTCGCGTAAACAGCGCTTCGATTTCGAGGTGCTGATCGGTTCGAGCGGGTTCAGCAACTCGCTGTCCCCCGGCATCGAGCAGACCTTTCGCTGGGGCTCTTCGGAAGCCAAAAGGGAAGGCTCCTTCAATCTGGCCGGCGTTGCCGATCCCGCGATAGACGCGGCAATGGATGCGATGCTGAAGGCGCGAACCAAGGAAGACTATGTCGCCGCCGTTCGCGTCCTCGACCGGTTGCTGATCTCAGGCAACTACATGGTGCCGATGCAATACAACACGCAGCAGTGGCTCGCCTACTGGAACTACCTGGAACATCCGCAAAAGACCCCCATATTCGGTTATCAGCTGCCGGTCTGGTGGCGAAAGCCCAACTGACCCTCCCGAAACAGGAGACGACAATGACCGCCGAGAACTCGATCACCGTCGATGTCGTGTCCGATGTCGTCTGTCCGTGGTGCTTCATCGGTCAGAAACGGCTCGACAAGGCGATCGCCATGGCTGGCGACATCGAGGTGGATGTGCGCTGGCGGCCGTTCCAGCTCGATCCGACCATCCCGCCCGGAGGCATGGATCGCCGCCAATACATGATCGCCAAGTTCGGCAGCGAGGAGCGCATCCGCCAGATCCATGCCCGGATCGAACCGCTGGGCGAGGCTGAAGGCATCCATTTTGCCTTCGGCGCCATCAAGGTGGCGGCCAACACGCTGGACGCGCACCGAGTCATCCGCTGGGCGGGAACCGCCGGCGAGGCGGTGCAGAACCGGCTGGTGCGCCGGCTGTTCCAGCTCAACTTCGAGGAAGGCGCCAATCTTGGCGATCACGCCGTGCTGACCGCAGCCGCCCGCGAAGCCGGCATGGACGCCTCCGTGGTCGAGACGCTGCTGCCGACCGATGCCGATGTCGATCAGGTGCGCACCGAAATCGCCACGGCCTCGCGCATGGGCATCACCGGCGTCCCCTGCTTCCTGCTCGAAGGCAAATACGCGGTCATGGGCGCGCAGGACGCCGACACGCTCGCCGACGCCATCCGCCAGGTCGCTGCGGCCAAGGCGCGAGGCGAGCTGGAAATGGCGGCGGGCTGAAGCAATTCCAGGCAAAGTGAAATGGTTAGGCTCGGCGACTTCGCCGTAGCCGTCCGTCCGGAATTGCGCAAACCAAAGAGATAGAGCGGTTCAGCGTTTCATGAAACGATGGAACTTGCCCGCTCCCCTACTTCACCGTCACCTTGGCCTTGCTGACGAAGAAGCCGTGGCCGTTGCTTGCCGCGCAGGTCAGCCCTTTCTTCGACGATTGGCAGGAAAACGGCCCCTTGCTCCAGCTGTTGCCATAGGCAAGCTTCGCGACATCGCCGCAGCAGCCTTGCTCGCCGGGGTTCTTGATCTGCGTCGCCGGTCCCTTCGGCCCCAGGATGACGGTGATGTAGCTCGGCTCGACGCGCGAGCAGCTCAGTTCCGGACCGCCATCCTGCGGCTGGTAGGTGCTTGTGCCGCCCTTCGGCGTGTAGATACAGCCGATATTGCCTGACGGCGTGTTGAACTCCACCTGCCCTTCGCCATTCCCTGGAATGGTCTGGCTGCCGGCATATGCCTGAGGCAGCCAGACGAGTGTCGCGACCATCGCGGCCGACAGCGTCCGTACAAACATGAAATTCCCTCCGCTCCGGGGCCGATGCACATTCGAGACCGAACGGCCGGCCCATCAAACACAAATTGGTGCGCGCCTGAAAAGCATTGGCCGACGGATGTATCGAGACGATGCCGGGCACCCTCGGCCGTCGCCTTCTCAACGTGCTCCGGCCGCGCTTGGACATCACGAAAGCCAATCCTGAAAGACAAGCGGAGGCACCTTTTCGGTCTCCCCGGTTCGTTCGCCTCAGGAAATTCGGCTGAATCGGAGGGCGAAGCGGTTCACAAAACTGTGTTTTAAGCTTCCCTAAGGGAAGGTCGTTCGGCCGCCTCCGCGACTGCTCTAATCAATTGAAATAAAAAGGCATTCCACGCGGTGGAGGCGACCGCATCGCCGTCCGATCTGTTGCGCATGGGCAACGGCTTGTGCGCGGGTTCACATTCCCCGGGAGAAAATTAATGGAAAATGATCAATTGGTGTTACTATCCGTAACAAAACTAGAAAAGGTTTGGGCGGGATCGTGATTCGGGTCGGCAGACCGAGACGTTCAATATCGGAGAAAAGTCCTAGCGACGCCAGCAGGCAGCCGCCCCTGACCCCGGTGTCATCGATGCGAACCTTCTGGGGACTGATGCGAGCCTACTGGTTCTCGGATCGCTGGAAGGAAGCCTGGACCCTCACCCTCGTCATCGCGCTGCTTACGGCGCTGTCCAGCAAAGCCGATGTCTGGTTTACCGTGGCGGCGGGTAAGTTATTTACCTCGATCGCGTTTTTCCACGACGCCGCGAATACCACGCCGGTCGAGAGTCTGCTGACCAATGCCAGCCTGCTCGTGCTGTTGGTGGTGCTCAAGGATATGGGCATCACAGGTGCCTGCAAATTCGTATCGGCGACATTGCATCGGAAATGGCGTGGCTGGCTGAACAGCCGCTTCAACGAGGCGCTGCTCGATCCTAATCATTCACACTACCACGCTC
>NZ_RZOI01000371.1:0-5918 GCF_004022645.1 Mesorhizobium sp. M4A.F.Ca.ET.020.02.1.1
CCATAGGACGGCAGCGCGGCGAGTGTCGTCGACCCTGTGGTCGGCGTGTCAAAGCCCTGGTCGAGCAGCTTCGCCGCCGTCTCGGCACGGCTGACCGCCGATTTCTCGCCAAGCACCACGGCGACCAGTGTGCGACCGTTGCGCGTCGCCGAGCCGATCATGTTGAAGCCCGAGGAACAGACAAAACCGGTCTTCATGCCATCGGCGCCCGGATAGCGGCCGATCAACAGATTGTAGTTGGGGAGCGCCTTCTTGCCGACGGCGAGCCCCTCGATCGAGAACCAGGGCGCGTATTGCGGGAACTCGCCGCGGATCGCCATCACCAGCAGCGCGAGATCGCGCGCGGTGGTGTACTGGTCCGGCGAATAGAGCCCGTTCGGATTGACGAAATGTGTTCCGGTCATGCCGAGACGCGCCGCTTCCGCGTTCATCCGGTCGGCGAAGGCCGCCTGCGTGCCACCGATATTTTCGCCAACGGCCATGGCGATGTCGTTGGCCGACTTGACCAGCATCATCTTCAGCGCATTGTCGAGCCGCATCACCGAGCCCGGCTTGAAGCCCATCTTGCTGGGCGGCTCGCCGGCAGAATGCTTCGTCACCTTGATCGGCGAATCGAGCGTGACCTCACCGGCGGCGATGGCCCGGAACGTCACATAGGCCGTCATCAGCTTGGTCAGCGACGCCGGGTACCAGCGCTTGAAAGCGTCCTGGTGCTCAAGGATCTTGCCACTCTTCAGGTCGAACAGGATCAAAGGATTGGCGCGCGCGACGCCCGCCAGCATCGGCAAGGCCAGCGCGCCGGCCAGCAATAGTTTGAGGAAATGCCCGTGCCGCATCATGGAATCCGAAATCGCCTCTTGCCGTAGTCGCCCCTGGCTCCGTAAGATTTCGTTACGCGATCGCCAGCATGGTGCGGCCCGGCCCTCGATTTCCCGGGCTGCATTGTTGCGGTGCTATTTACCCTATGTGACGTCAACATGGCAAAGCGCCTGGCAATCACAACTATAATGCAGCAGGCTGCAACTGGCTGCTCCAACGATGAAATGGGACCATCATGCCGATTTTGAACCGCGCCGCCGAGATGCAAGACGAGGTCGCCGGTTGGCGCCGCCACCTGCACCAGACGCCGGAGCTGAACTTCGATGTCTTCAAGACGGCGGCCTTCGTCACCGGGAAGCTTAAGGAATTCGGTTGCGACGAGGTGGTGACGGGCCTGGGCAAGACCGGCGTCGTCGGCATCATCCGCGGCCGCAACGGCGATGGCACGACGATTGGGCTGCGCGCCGACATGGACGCGTTGCCTATCAACGAAATCACCGGCAAGCCCTACGCCTCGACTGTTCCCGGCAAGATGCATGCCTGCGGCCATGACGGCCACACGGCGATGCTTTTGGGTGCCGCCAAATATCTCTCCGAAACCCGCAATTTCACCGGCTCGGTCGCGGTCATCTTCCAGCCGGCCGAGGAGGGCGGCGGCGGCGGCAACGAGATGGTCAAGGACGGCATGATGGAACGCTTCGGCATCTCCAAGGTGTTCGGCATGCACAACATGCCGGGCCTGCCGGTCGGCCAGTTCGCCATCAGGCCGGGCCCGATCATGGCGGCGACCGCCGAATTCACCATCACCGTCAAGGGCCGGGGCGGCCATGCGGCCATGCCGCACGGCACCATCGATCCGATCGTCATCACCAGCCAGCTTGTCGGAGCGATGCAGACGATCGCCTCGCGCAGCACCGACCCGGTCGAGTCGGTGGTGGTGTCGGTGACGAAATTCCACGCCGGCGACGCCTACAACGTCATCCCCGAGAGCGCCGAGATCGCCGGCACGGTGCGCTCGCTGAAGAAGGAAGTGGCCAAGAAGGCCGAGGAGCGCATTCGCGCCCTTTGCGACGGCCTGGCCGCCGCCTTTGGCGCCACCATCACCTTCGACTACGAGCCCAACTATCCGGTCACCTTCAACCATGCGGAAGAGACGGTCTTTGCAGCCGACGTCGCCGCCGATATCGCTGGCAATTCACAGGTGCACCGCTCCATCCAGCCGGTGATGGGCGGCGAGGATTTCTCCTACATGCTGGAAGCGCGGCCGGGCGCCTTCATCTTCATCGGCAACGGCGACACGGCCGGCCTGCACCACCCGGCCTACGATTTCAACGACGAGGTCATTCCGCATGGCATGAGCTATTGGGTGAAGCTCGCGGAGACCGCTCTGGCCGCCTGAGGCCGGTTCCCGGCAAGGACGTGGATCCTCCGCGGACCGTAGCCGGGCATGCGCAGAAGTCGGGGCAAGTGTGAGTTTTGCGAAACGGCGGACTGATTTTGCTTTCAGTCCGCCTCTTGGCGAACCGGTCCGAAGCGGCTATGTGTCGGGCCGCGTGGTCCCGTAGCTCAGTAGGATAGAGCGGCAGATTCCTAATCTGTAGGTCACAGGTTCGATTCCTGTCGGGATCACCATGCTTTTCAATGGTTTGGCGAGACCGCCGCCGATTGGCACGGCGGCAGGGATAGATATCGATTTTCACCAGGGTATAGGCATCGTCCGTTCGGTTTCGGCCAGCCTTTGTGGCGGTGCGGTGTCCAGCTCTGGCTCGCGGCCGGGCGGCTATTGCTTCATCGAGGTGGAAGTGCCCCAGGTATCCGACAGCACATAGCCCTCCGGGTACGGGTCCGTCGGATCGAGATAATAGGCATGCTCGCCGGTGATCCAGGCCCGGCCGGTGATCTCCGGGACGATCGCCTTGCGCCCGCCGATTTCCGTCAGGTCCACGATCCTGCCTGTGAAGCGGGAGCCGATGATCGATTCATGGGTGAGCACGTCGCCCACGCCCATCAGGCCTCTGGCCTGCAACACCGCCATACGGGCCGACGTGCCGGTCCCCGTCGGGCTGCGGTCGGAGCGTCCCGGCGAGACGATGCAGGTGTTGCGCGTGACATTGCCCGGCCCTTGGAACGGCATGGCGAACTGCACGATCGAGACGCCGCGCACATGGTCGAATTCCGGATGGATGACATCGAGCTGTTCGCGCGCGGCCCGTCGGATTTTCTCGCCGGCCACGGCCAGTTCGCGCGCCTCGTCCGGGGCGACCGAGAAGCCGAGCGCCGTGGCATCGACGATGGCGTAGAACATGCCGCCATAGGCGATATCGACCTTAAGAGTGCCGAGCCCTTCCACCTCGATGCCGGCGTCGAGGCGGTCGACAAAGGCAGGCGCGTTGCGGAAGGTGATCGAGACGCATTTGCCGTCGCGGCATTCGGCGCGCACCTCGATGACGCCGCCCGGCATGTCGAGCTTGAAGCGGGTCTCTGGCTCCTGCATCGGCACCATGCCGGTCTCGAGCAGCACCGTGGCGATGCATATGGTGTTGGAACCGGACATCGGCGGATATTCCGTCGGCTCCATGATGATGGCGCCTGCTGCGCAATCCTTGCGCGTCGAGGGAACGAGCAGGTTGACGTGCCGCGCGACGCTGCCGCGCGGCTCGCAGATCAGCATGCGCCTGATATGGTCGTGATCGCGCTCCATCGTGATCATCTTGTCCATCATCGTGCGGCCCGCCGGCGGCAGCACGCCGCCCACGATGACGTCGCCGACCTCCCCTTCAGCATGACAACCGACGACACGAATAGAGGCTTTGGTGCGCATTGTTGCTCCCTGTAAGGCTGTTCTCTAGTGCGACGAGGCTACGCACTTGTGGCGCGCGATGTATGCAATCATTCGCAAAATCATCCCGCGCCATGTCCCTGCTCTTCAACCTTCGGGAATCGGCACCGGCAGATTGCCAAGAGCAGGACCGCTGCCATTCCACGATGGTTCGATATCGGTCCCGGCATCTCGCACGCCTCCGTGGCCATCAAAGCAAACCACCTCGCAAGAAGATACCGAAACGGCGAATGATCGTTGAAAAAAATCGTCCATAAGGATGATTATCCGCTCCCGGCCACGCGAAGGCGATGGGGTCGAACAGCGGCTTGGTGCCGCCGGCCGGCGCCGCCCAGCTGTGGCGATTGCTCGATAAGAGGATAAGAAGCCGTGACAGACGACCGGCGCCGGGACAGAATGGGCAGCCGGCCCGTTCGCCAGCCTCAAGGGAGAACCCGAATGACCGCCAATGTCTTTTCCGGCTGCATGCCGGCTCTGATGACCCCGTGCACGGAAGACCGCCAGCCCGACTTCGAGGCGCTCGTTCGCAAGGGGCGGGAGCTGATTGCCGCCGGCATGTCGGCCGTCGTCTATTGCGGCTCGATGGGCGATTGGCCGCTGCTGACTGACGCGCAGCGCATGGAGGGGGTCGAGCGCCTGGTGAAGGCCGGCGTGCCGGTGATCGTCGGAACCGGCGCGGTCAATACCGCCAGCGCCGTGGCGCATGCCGCCCATGCACAGAAGGTCGGCGCCCGAGGCCTGATGGTGATCCCGCGCGTCTTGTCGCGCGGACCTTCGGTCACCGCGCAGCGCCACCATTTCAAGGCAGTCCTCGCGGCCGCGCCCGAATTGCCCGCGGTCATATACAACAGCCCCTATTACGGCTTCGCCACGCGCGCCGATCTGTTCTTCGCGCTGCGCGCCGAACATCCCAACCTCGTCGGCTTCAAGGAGTTCGGCGGACCGTCGGATCTGCGCTATGCGGCCGAAAACATCACCAGCCGCGACGATGAGGTGGCGCTGATGATCGGCGTCGACACCGCCGTCTTCCACGGCTTCGTCAATTGCGGCGCGTCCGGCGCGATCACCGGCATCGGCAATGTCTTGCCAAAGGAGGTCCTGCACCTCGTCGGGCTCAGCCAGGCCGCCGCCAAGGGCGACGCCGAAGCCCGCCAGCGCGCGCAGGAACTGGACGCCGCGCTCGCTGTTCTCTCCTCCTTCGACGAGGGTCCGGACCTGGTGCTCTATTTCAAGCACATGATGGTGCTGAAGGGTAATCCCGAATACCGGCTGCACTTCAACGAGACGGATGCCTTGACCGACAGCCAGCGCGGCTATGCCGAGGCACAGCTCAAGCTGTTCGACAGCTGGTATGCCCAGTGGTCAAGGCAGCCGGGCGTGGTTCAGAGGTATGCGGCCTGAACCGCCAAGTACGATCCGGGCGCAGCCCTTGAGCGAAATGTCCAAAGCGAACGGACTTTCTCCCGTCCGTCTTCGAATGAGAAAACAAACCCGCATCTCGATTTGCCACGGTGAGAAGTCGGTGCCTGTGCAGCATTGCGGTCCAAGATGACCTGCACAGGCCGCCAGGCCGGACGCTCAGGGCTCGCGCGGGTCCGGCATGCCCAGGCGCGGGTGGATTTCGGCAACGGGAACAGGCTTCGGACTGCCGTGGGCCCGGAGGCATTTTGAGCGCAGCGCACCGGCGTAGAGCCGGGCAAGCCCGCTATGCTGCTTGCGCAGATAGTCCGATTGGTCGAGCCGCCAGCGCCGCTCGATGTCCGCCATGATGGCTGGATTGCTCCAGGTTGCATAACCGCCGGCCGAATAGACAGTGATCTCGCCGGCGTACAGCCGCTCGCGCGTGACCAGGAAATCGACGCGGACATAATCGAGATCGCCGGCGATGCGCGGCGCAATCAGGGCAGCTTGCCTAGTCAATTCGACGAGGCGGGCGGTGACGGGCAGCGCCTGATCCTCGCGCGGATAGTCGATGTCGCGCCCCGCCAAAGGGTTGCCGTCAGGATCAAACAGTCGCGACTTGAGCGCCTTCTTGTCCTCGGCCCTGACATGGCAGACGACGCCGCTGCAGACCTGGACCTTGATCTCGGTGGCGATCTCGCCGCCGGCGAGCGGCAGCATCTCCTCGACGAACACCTCCGGCACGATCCGCCAGTAGGCCCATTCGCTGTTGCGACGACCCTGCCGCTTGCCCAGCCACAGCCTTAGCTGACGTACGATGGAGGCGCGATCCGGCTGGCCGCCCGAGACGAAAATGTTC
>NZ_RZOI01000372.1:0-5911 GCF_004022645.1 Mesorhizobium sp. M4A.F.Ca.ET.020.02.1.1
GTCCTGCTCTATGTTGGCCTGTTTCTTGGTGTCGGCGGCGCCTTCGCGCTTGCCTGGCTGGCCGAGGACCAACGCTGCGGCCGGCGCTTCGTCATCGGCGCGATCCTGTGCGGCTTGGCGGCGGCGCCAATGTCGCTCGGGCTGCAGGGGCTCGATGCGCTCGGCGCGCCGCTTGCCCGGCTGGCGCAGCCGGTGGTCTGGCAGACCGCGTTCGCCACCAGCTTCGGCTGGACCGTTCTGATCGCGCTGATCGCGCTTGGTCTCGGCCTGCTGTCGCTGGCCGGGCCGCGCGGCGGCCGCAAGCCGCTTGCCCTTGCCGGGCTGGCTGGCGTCGGCGCCGCGCTCGCCGCCAGCGGCCATGCCAGCGCGGCCGAGCCGCAGTGGCTGACGCGGCCGATGGTGTTCCTGCACGGTGCGGGCATCGCCTTCTGGGCCGGCGCGCTGGTGCCGCTCGGGCTTTCGGTGAGGCAGCAGTCGAAGGATGCCGGGGCTTTCCTGCATCGGTTTTCGCGCGCGATCCTGCCGGTCGTCGCCGTGCTTGCCGCCGCCGGCATCGTGCTTGCCGTCATCCAGGTGCAGACGCCGGCGGCGCTGATCGGCACCGCCTATGGCAGGCTGCTGCTGGTCAAGCTGGTGCTGCTCCTGTTTCTGTTCACGCTCGCCACCATCAACCGCTGGACGCTGACGGCTCCGGCCGAAGCCGGCGCCACGGAGGTACAGCGGCGGCTGGCGCGCTCGATCGGGGCCGAGGTGCTGATCGTCGTCGCCATTTTCGCCGTCGCCGCCGGCTGGCGCTTCACGCCGCCGCCGCGCGCGCTGGCGATCGCCGCCGCGCAGCCGGTGTCGATCCACATCCACACGCTGAAAGCGATGGCGGATCTCAGCATCACGCCGGGCCATTCTGGGCCTGTCGCCGCCTCGATGGTGATCATGAGCGGCGATTTCGGTCCGCTCGACGCCAAGGCGGTGACACTGGTGCTGTCCAAGCCCGATTCCGGCATCGAGCCGATCAAACGACCGGCGACGAAGCCGGGCGACGGCACATGGCGCGTCGACAACCTGATCATCCCGGTTCCCGGCCGCTGGACGGCGCGGCTCGATATTCTGGTTTCGGACTTCGAGGTGGTGAAGATCGAGGCACCGATCGACATCCGCGCCGAGTGACAAATTGCTCGAGGCGGTTGACGCCATCGCAAAGGCCCGTCAATCATCCCGGCAAAACACGGCCCAACAAAATTCGGAAAGCAGGGAAGAAACGATGGAAAAAGCCGAAATCGGCCTGATCGGCCTTGGCACGATGGGCTCCAACCTGGCGCTCAACATTGCCGAGCATGGGCACCGCATCGCCGTCTTCAACCGCACGCCGTCGCGCACCGACGCCTTCGTCGCGGGCGCCGGGCCGCTGAAGGACATGGTCGTGCCCTGCTACAGCCTGGACGAGCTCGCCGCCGCGATCCGGCCGCCGCGGCCGATCATCATCATGGTGCTGGCCGGCAAGCCGGTCGACGAGCAGATCGCGGCGCTTCGCGGCGTGCTGTCCGACAACGACATCGTCATCGATGCCGGCAACGCCAATTTCCGCGACACGATGCGGCGCTTCTCCGAATTGTCCGGCTCGGGCCTGACCTTCATCGGCATGGGGGTGTCCGGCGGCGAGGAGGGTGCGCGCCATGGCCCGTCGATCATGGTCGGCGGCACGGAAGACTCCTGGAAGCGCGTCGAGAAGGTGCTGACGGCGATCTCCGCCAAGTTCAAGGACGAGCCCTGCGCCGCCTGGCTCGGCACCGACGGCGCCGGCCATTTCGTCAAGACGATCCACAACGGCATCGAATATGCCGACATGCAGATGATCGCCGAGATCTACGGCATATTGCGCGACGGCCTCGGCCTGGGCCCCAAGGAGATCGGCGCCGTCTTCGCCGACTGGAACAAGGGCCGGCTCAATTCGTATCTGATCGAAATTACCGCTAAGGTGCTGGCCGCCGACGATCCGAAGACCGGCAAGCCGGTGGTCGACATCATCCTCGACCGCGCTGGCCAGAAGGGCACCGGCAAATGGTCGGTCATCGAGGCGCAGCAGCTCGGCATTCCGGCGACCGCGATCGAAGCGGCGGTTGCGGCGCGCGTGCTGTCGTCGATCAAGGATGAGCGGCAGGCGGCCGAAAAGGCCTATGGCAATATCGGCGTCGCCAAGATCGCTGGCGACAAGGCCGCCCTGCTCAAGGATCTGGAGCTGGCGCTGTTCGCCGGCAAGATCGCCGCCTACGCGCAGGGTTTCGCGGTGATGAGCGGCGCCTCGAAGGAATTCAACTGGAGCCTGCCGATGCCGACCATCGCCAAGATCTGGCGCGCCGGCTGCATCATACGCTCGCAGATGCTGGACACGATGGCCGAGGCGTTCGGCTCTGGCAGCGCGTCGACGAACCTGCTGATGGCGCCGGCCTTCATCGCCATGATGCAGGAGGCGCATCCTTCACTGCGCAGGATCGTGGCGCGGGCGTCGGAAGCCGGCTCGCCGGTGCCGGCGCTGTCGTCGGCGCTCGCCTACTTCGACAGCTACCGCCAGGGGCGTGGCACCTCCAATCTGATCCAGGCGCAACGCGACTTCTTCGGCGCGCACGGCTTCGAGCGCATCGGCGAGCAGGGCGCGTTCCATGGACCCTGGGGCAGCGGCGCGGCCTAAGGGCAGGTAAGGCCGGCCTGCAAATGGCGGCCTCCTGCGCTTCTACAGCGCCGCGCGTCCGGACGGGCGCGCAAAGGACGCTGTAGCATTTTGACTTAGAGCGGTTCAGCGTTTCATAGAATCGCCGACCCGCTCTAACTAATTGTTTCTGCGCAATTCCGGACGGAAAACCGTTACACAGTTTTCCTGGAATTGCTCTAGCGCATGATCCTTTCCGAAAATCTTTCTGATTTTCGGGGTCATGCGCGTGCTCACGTACTTCAAGTACGCTCCGCTCCGGTTCCCGGAAGCCACCCAGTTTGATCGCCGCGCGCTCGTCTTCGACTCCGACTCGGCCTGACCTGCCTTTCAAGTCGCGCCAATCAGCTGCGATAGGGCTGAACCTCGCTCGGCGTGCTGAGCGATTGCAGCGAGCCGGGTTCGGCGCCGCCGATCCAGCCGAGCACCGAGCGGGCCAGCTCGGAGCCGGCGAGGCGGAAGTTCTCGTTGACGACCAGCAGTTCCCGCCGGAACAGATGCAGCAGTTCCGACGACTGCTTCGACACCACGTCGACGTCGCGGCCGAGCTTCAGGCCGGCATCCTCGATGCCGGCGACGACGGCGAGCGTCGCCGCGGCGGCGCTGCTGACGAAGCCGTCCGGCCGGTCCCGGCGCCGCATCAGCTGCGCCGTCCGCATCCTGATCTGCTCGATCGACTGGTCGATGGACACGGTGTTGAACGGCACCTCGCTGGCGCCGACTTCACTCAGCGCATCGGCAAAGCCGTTCAGCGTATGGCCATAGTAGGTGAGGCCGACCGGTGGCGTCACCAGGGCGAGCCGGCTGCGGCCGATGCCGGCGAGATAGCGCACCGCCTCGCCTGCGAAGGCGTAGTTGTCGAAATCATGATAGGGGTGCACGAGCCCCATGTCGGTGCGGCCGTGCGTGGCAAAGGGAATGCCGCGCTCCAGCATGTAGCGGGCGCGCGGATCGTCCGGCTGGGTGCGCGAAATGATGATGCCGTCGGCCGAGCCCGTCTCGACCAGATAGCGGATCGGATCCAGCGGATCCTGCGAGCGCGAATAGGGCGTGACGATCAGGTGATAGGGCGTGTCGGCGATCACCTCCGAGACACCGTAGATGATGTCCGAAACAAAGCTCATGATCTCGCGCTCGGTGTTGAGCACGAGGCTGATGACATTGGTCTTGCCGGTCCTGAGGCGCACGCCGGCGCGGTTCGGCCGGTAGCCTATCTGCCTGGCGACGAGTTGCACGCGCCGCCTGGTCTCGGCGCCGATCTCGGGGGCGTCCTTCAAGGCGCGCGACACGGTGGTGACGCCCAGCCCCGTCATGAAGGCAAGCGTCTTTAGCGTCGGCCTGGCCGGCGCTTCGCCATCCCTGTCCGTCTGGTCCCTGTCCATATCGTCCCGCCCGTCAGGCGCATAGCAGTCGCCGGGTCGGCCGGCAATCGCCCGCTATCGTCAGGCGGGTAGCTTCCAGTCCGACAAAACTCCCATACACTGAAACGTTACAGATTGTCACGACCGTTGTCCGTGCCGGCCCCAGGTCTGCTTTTTCCCGGCTTGCTCGCCCGGCTCGGAAAGTCGTTGGGAATCAGCGCGAAAGGCGTTTCGATAAGTTTTTTACCAGCTTCTAGCGTTTTGCAGCGCAGCTTTGCGTATTGCGGTGCACAAACTCGTGCCCGGCGGAACTATTTTGTTCGCGCTCCGAAAAATATCGAAGCGGCCTTTGCGTAAGGGGTTGCGCATATCGTGCAATTGCCGTATCGAAAATCTGTAACGTTTCAGATTCTTGGGAGGAACCGAAATGCGATACAAAATCCTGACTGCTGCGCTGGCGGCGACGGCCGCGCTGCAGTTCGCCGGTCCGGCGGCCGCGACCGATCTGGAAGTCACCCATTGGTGGACGTCCGGCGGCGAAGCGGCGGCTGTTGCCGAGCTGGCCAAGGCCTTCGACGCAACGGGCAATCACTGGGTCGACGGCGCCATCGCCGGTTCCGGCGGCACGGCGCGGCCGATCATGATCAGCCGCATCACCGGCGGCGACCCGATGGGCGCCACCCAGTTCAACCACGGCAGGCAGGCGGAAGAGCTGGTGCAGGCCGGCCTGATGCGCGACCTCACCGATATCGCCACCAAGGGCAAATGGACGGAAGTCGTGCGGCCGAAGAGCTTGCTCGACAGCTGCACCATCGACGGCAAGATCTATTGCGTGCCGGTCAACATCCATTCCTGGCAATGGCTGTGGCTGTCCAACGCGGCCTTCGAAAAGGCCGGCGTGCCGGTGCCGAAGAACTGGAATGAATATGTGGCGGCCGCCCCTGCGCTGGAGAAGGCAGGCATCATCCCGCTCGCCGTCGGTGGGCAGCCCTGGCAGGCCTCCGGCGCCTTCGACGTGCTGCTCGCGGCTGTCGGCGGCACCGATACCTTCCTCAAGGTCTACAAGGACAAGGACGCGAAATTCGCCGCCGGGCCCGAGGTCGCCAAGGTATTCAAGGCCGCGGACGATGCCCGCAAGATGGCGAAGAACACCAATGTGCAGGACTGGAACCAGGCAACCAATCTCGTCATCACCGGCAAGGCCGGTGGCCAGATCATGGGCGACTGGGCACAGGGCGAATTCCAGGTCGCCGGCCAGACCGCCGGCAAGGACTATACCTGCCTTCCAGGCCTTGGGCTGAACGAGGTGATTGCCACCGGCGGCGATGCCTTCTACTTCCCGCTGCTGAAGGACGCCGACAAGTCCAAGGCGCAGGAAGTGCTGGCCGAAACGCTGCTCGATCCCAAGACGCAGGTTGCCTTCAACCTGAAGAAGGGCTCGCTGCCGGTGCGCGGCGACGTCGACCTGCAAGCGGCGAATGACTGCATGAAGAAGGGCCTCGACATCCTGGCCAAGGGCAGCGTCATGCCCTGGACCGACCAGTTGATGTCGCAGGACAGCCAGAAGCAGAAGGAGGATCTCTTCTCCGAATTCTTCGCCAAGCCGGACTTGACCGTAGAAGACGCGCAGAAGCGTTTCGCCGACATCATCGCTTCGGCGGACTGATTGCTTTTGCCGACTGATTACGGCGCCCCCGCCAGCTCCTGGCCCCAGCCTATCCGGGGTCAGGAGCGTGATGTCGTCATTGCCCCAGCCCGGCTGTCGAGATGAGCAAGAGCGAACGCCCCAACCAGCTTTTCCGCAACCTCAATGCGAAGGTCGCCTCGATCCCGATGATCCTCACCGCGC
>NZ_RZOI01000373.1:0-5872 GCF_004022645.1 Mesorhizobium sp. M4A.F.Ca.ET.020.02.1.1
GGTGAATGGCCAATTCGATGGCAAAGCGTCGCTCTGGCGTCTCGACATCGATGCCGAACATTTCCTGGATTCGCGACAGGCGATAGCGCAGCGTGGTTACGTGCAGGCCCATCGCATCGGCGCAGGCGCCACTGCGGCAGCCCTCCCTCAGATAAGTCGACAGCGTTTTCAGATAGGGCGTGCCATGCTGGCGGTCATGCGCGGCGATGGCGCCGACGCTTTCCTGAACGAAAGCGCGTACGTCGTCGACGCCCGCGGCCGCTACGAGCATCGGCAACGGCCCAAAATCCTGCCCGGACAGCGCACCGGTCCGACCGAACGAACGGGCGATGGCAATCATGCGGCTGCAGCGATCCCAAGCCAACGGATAATCCGTCAGGGTGGCACAGGCGTTGCTGGCGATGACGATCGGTTGTTCGTCAAAATATTGGCCAAGATCCGCTGCGATGCGCCGCATCAGTTTCGATGTCCGCTCCTGTTTCCAGACCTCGTCATTGGGAATGAGGCACACCAGCCCGCCATCGATGGCCACGACGCACGCGGGAACGGAAGCTTGCTGCATGATACGAGCGAGACTGTGATGCAGATCGACGGACGTTCCGCCAAGATTCTTCGCGCTCTCGGGAAAGTCGACGACGACGATTTGCTGAGTCGTCATGAAATTAATGCCGAGCCGCTGGGCTCGCTGCTGGACATCTGCCGCGTCGCGCCAACGCCGCTCCACCACCTCGAAGAAAAGCTCGGTCTGTGTGCGGGTTTCGAAACGGAATCGGATGAAACTGCGCATCATTTGGACGCTGAGCGCGAACTTGGCGCTGTCAAGCAGCAACTGGTCCAGATCGCTGAAGGCACGCGACGTGGAAAAGATGATCAATGCCCCGACAAGTTGGCGGTCGACCGTCAAGGGCTCGATGCGGGCGGCGAGATTGAGCCGGGAGCTGCCGTCATCGAGAAAAAGCGTCGCCCCGCTGTTGCCGCCCCGCTCAATTGTATCGCGTGCTGCCTTTCCCAGTTGTCGGCTCAGCGGACCGGCCGCTGCTGATTGCCAAGCGGCATCATCGAACTGCACCTCGCTTGGCGAGCGGCCGGCGATAATCTGGTTCGCAGTAAAATCGACGACGACGACCGGATTGGGCAGCAGGCTGCCGACCATCGCCGACAATGAAGACACTGAGCCGTCTGCAAGCACGTGTTCAAGTAGGGAGGTGTGCGCCTTGAGCGCCTTTTGCAACCTGTCTCCGGCCTGCCGTTCGGCTTCCAGCCGCTGCTCCCTCTCGATCGCGATGGCGCCGAGATGGACGATCATACCCAGAAACGCCAAATCCTCTTCCGGGACCTCCATGATATCCCGCGACACAACGCTCAGCACCATTGGCCGGCCCTCGAAGTCGCTGCAGTTCATAGGCATGACGAGGACGGTGCGGTAATCTCGCTCGAAAGCTTCGCGGCGATAACCTGGAAACTCCTCGGATTCGCGCACGTCGCGGATATAGACTGGCTCGTTCCGCTTCAAGGCGATCAGCGAGGGGCTTGTCGCCAGTTCCCAACGGTCAGGGAGCGTTCGCTCGATCAACGTCGGATCATAGCGAACCATCACATGGGCATAACCATGAGCGGCATCGATCGACATGATCGAACCGAGCGTCCAGTTTGCATGGCGGCAGGCGGCGAGAACCAAGTGCTTCAGGATCATGACAAGATCACCGCCGGAATTGATCTCACTCGCGACATCTTTGAGAACCGAGATTTGCGCCTTCCTGTCCACAATCGCTCCCTGCGCCACGACCCGCTGAGTTAGGCATGCGCGGGAGCTGAATTCTACATCGTTTCGAAGTGCCGGCCATTCTGTTTTTCCTCCCTAACGAAGGAAGACATTCACCGTCGTTGCTCATTAGGTTGCGCCACAATCCAGCGAACAGATGAGGAATCCATGGATCTCGGAGTGAGAAAGTTTTGCACATTCATCGAGGAAGTATTCGTCGAGGGTGGCAAGAAAGCAGACCAACCGATCTCCATGGTGGTGGTCGCAGCCGTGTTGAAGAACCCGTGGGCCGGTCAAGGATTCGTTGAAAATTTGCGCCCAGAGATCCTCCGGTTGGCGCCGGGTCTTGGCGCCGAAATGACCAAGCGATTGGTGGCGCTCTTGTCGGCGGATAAGGTCGAGGCTTACGGCAAGGCGGCTTCGGTCGGCATCAATGGCGAGATCGAACATGCATCGGCGCTGATCCATACCTTGCGGTTCGGCAATATGTTCCGCACGGCGGTAGACGGCACGACCTATCTGAGCTTCACGAATACCCGCAACGGGCCAGGCGCCCTTCTTTCCCTGCCGATGACCCACAAGAGCGAAACCGGCAAGCGCTCCCACTTCCTGACGGCCAACTTCCAGGTTCCGGACGCACCCGGTGCGGATGAGGTGCTGATCGCCATTGGCGCCTGTGATGGCGGGCGGGCGCATCCACGTATCGCCGACAGGTTCCAGGACATGGCGGAAATGGAAGCTGAGGGGCAGGCACGCTGAGCTTCGTCTTTCGCAGCAATCCCCGGGGCACCGAAATGACCTTCCTCTATGATGCCGATGCCGAAAGCGGCGTCGAGTGGGCAGCGCTCTTTGCCGAACGTGCCCAACCGCGCGATTTCTTCGGCAGGGGCAACGACCCTCCACGGCGTTCGGAGCGGCTCCCGTCCTCTAGGGATGACGCACAAACCACAGCCTGGCGAACCTTTTGGCGAACCGGTCAATAACTCATTGATAAATAACGATAGTGATGGGCGCTGAGGGTCATCGTTTTCTACCGGAAATCAATACGTTAGCGGGTGGTTCGCCACCCCGTTTCCTTCGTATTCTCTCGTATGGTCTGGCGAACCCAATGATCAGGAGGAGGACTAGTTTCCCCTGCGAGAACTGTCGCCACAGAAAACGGCTTTCGCCTTAGCACAAGCGCTCTGCCGGGAAGAGCAGTGGCAGAAAGCTGCCGCGATAGACGCGGTCTCTTACTGCGAGCCGGGCACTCGAGGCGCCGATCGGCGAGGCTGAGGTAGGGCTGGCGCTGGCTCAGAAACGGCTGGAACGTTCCTCCGGCTGCGGCGATTTCAAGGCATGGCAGGAACATTGCGGATCGGCCGGAAGCCGGGCGGCGGTTTCCAGCGCAACCCGCGAGGCGGTCATGGACAGGCTCGGCAAAACGTCCTGTTGCAGCAATTCCTGTCGATTGCGATCCATGTAGTCGTTGAAGGTAGCCGTGACGAACGCCAAAGGCACAAAACAGGCGCCGATCTCACGCGACAAGGTGGCTTCAGGGGCGATGGAATGGTTGAGCACATCGGCCCCCATGCTTCGAAACGCCAGGGCCTCGGCCGGGCCGGTCAGCCGGGGCCCGTAACAGTGTGCAGCCACCAGCTGCTGTTCGATGCCGTGAACGCGGCATTGCGGCGGCCAGTGACGGCGCGCGGTTTTGACCAGAACGGCCGCGCATCTGGGGCATACGATCTGCTTGCCGGAGCAGTCGAAGCTCTGGCGGCCGGGAAGCAGTGAGAATGGGGTCTGCGTTAGCTCGATGATATCGGCGTTCACCACCATGTCGCCCGGCTGGATCGCCTTGTTGACGGCACCGATGGTTGAGCAGGAGACGACCTGTTTCACACCCGCGTTCATCAACACCCAGAACGCGCGGCGATGGCAGGAATGGTCGATATGGTCGCGGGGATTGCCATGCGAATACATGCACAGCGCCTGTTTCGTTCTGCCTTCGGCGGTAATCGAGGCATCGAACTCGATCAGCTTCCAGTTGTCGGTGCGGCCGAAAGGCGTCTCGAAGCTCATGTCCCGCCGCAAGGTGCGCACGCCATCGACTTCCATATCTTCGGGAAAGGCCAGCCCCCAGTTTGCCGAGCCGGTGATGATCGCCAGCCCCACCTTGGGTATGTCTGTCTGATGGTCGGCTGCGATAGGATTGCTTGGCATGATTTCAGGTCTCGGTCAGGATTTCTGGCGAAGCGTCACGATCAGGATGACGGCCACGACGACGGCGGTCCATAATGTCGAGATCGCGGCGATGGTCGGATCGATCTGATCGCGCAGCGACAGGAACATCAGCTTCGGCAGCGTGCTGTTGCGGCCGCTGGCGACGAAGATCGAGATGACGGATTCGTCGAGCGAGGTCAGGAAGGCCATCAATGTCGCCGACAACAGGCTGATCCTGAGTTGCGGAACGATGATACCGCCAATGGCTCTGGCCCAGTCGGCGCCCAGGCTGCGCGCCGCCTGGACCTGGTTCCAGTCGAACCGGGCAAGAGCGGGCACCAGCACAATACAGGCGACCGGGATAGCCAGCACCACATGGCCCACCAGCACGCCGAACAGCGTTCCGACCAGAGCCTGCGCCGCCAGCACGAAGAAGAGGCCGATCGCGAGCAGGATTCCCGGCACGATGGAGGGGGTGAGCAGAACGCCCTGAATGATCGCCGCGGCCCGACCGCCGAGCCTGTTCATCGAGATGCAAGCCAGCAGCGCCAGCGGCACGGCAATCGCCGCCGTCAAAGTGCCGAGGATCAGGCTGGTCCTCAGCGCGTCCATCCAGGTGGCCGACCCGAAGAAGTTATCATACCAGCGCAGCGAGTAGGCGCGCGGCGGGAACTCGAGCAGGTCCGACGCCGAAAAGGAGAGCGGCACGACGACAAGTGTCGGCAATATCAAGAACGCCATGACGAGCGCGGAAAAGCCCCACAGAGCGACGCGGGCGAGCCTGTTGTCCGGATAGGCCTCAAGCATGGGCCGCACCCATTTTGTTGTGTGCCATCAGCCGTCTTGCCGTCAGGAACATCACCGCGATCAGCGCCATGAGCACGAGCAGCAGAATGCCCAGGACGCTCGCCGAGCCCCAATCCTGAAAAGTCGACAGCGTGCGCTCAATCCGGATGGAGAGCGGATTGACCTTGCCGCCGCCAAGCACCGCGGGCGTGATGAAGAACCCGATCGTGTAGATGAAGACGAGGATCGAACCCGAAAGGATGCCGCCGGCGGAAAGCGGCAGAATGACCGTGCGGATCACCTGCCCGAGCGTGGCGCCCATGCTGGCGGCGGCGCGAATGAGGTTGGTGTCGATATCGCGCATCGCGGCGTATACCGGCAGCAGAAACAGCGGCAGCATGTAGTGAACCATGCCGATGAGCGTGCCGGTGAAATTGTAGACCAGCGGCAATGGCTCCGCGGTCAGGCCCGAACCCGTCAAGGCAGCGTTGATCAGTCCATCGCGCCGCAACAGCACGAGCCACCCATAGGTGCGCACCAGAATAGAGGTCCACAAGGGCAGCATAACGAAGGCCATCAGCACGTTGGCCACCCTTGGCCGGGCGCTGGCCAGAGCGAGCGCCAGCGGAATGCCGAGAATAATGCAGACCACCAGCGTGCCCAGCGACAGTTCAAGGGTCGTGGCCAGGGCCGACCACGTCAGCCCGCTCGACAGCACCTTCTCGTAATTGCCGACGGAGTATTGGCCCGCCGTCGTCAGGAAGGATTGCCGGACGATCCAGAGGAGCGGCAGTATCGCCGCCAGCCCAACGATGAAAAGCGCCGGAAGCGACAGCGAAAGGAAGAAGCGCCGCTCGCGTCGGCCATCCGCGGCGAGCGCGGGATCGGCGGCGACGCTCACGCCATTGCTCCCGGCAGAACATGAACTTTTTGCGCGGGCGCATAGACGGTCACCCGCTGACTGGCGGCAAGCTCGACGCAGCCATCGGCCAGCGCCGCCGGAATGCAGACAAGGATTTCCTGCCCGCCGTCAAGCGTCAGCGTCAACAGCCAGTTCTCGCCGCGAAATGCCTTGGCGCGGAGTGTCCCGTCGAGGGCAACTCCGTCGCGTCCGGCGAGGCT
>NZ_RZOI01000374.1:0-5866 GCF_004022645.1 Mesorhizobium sp. M4A.F.Ca.ET.020.02.1.1
TCTTCGAGGTGGCCGACCGCATCCACATCCACCGGCTTGGACGACGCCTCTGCGTCGTCGATCCGAAGCAGATTTCCATGTCGGATGCCGTCGCGTTGATGACCGGCGCCAAGAAGCCGCCGGAGGACGCGCTGGCCGCCTGATCCGCCTCGTCGGGTAAATTGCCGCAGATGAATCGGTTGCCTATCGACCTAAATCGATTGAATATATGCTGCAATGCACTGGGGTAGGGTGGGAGGAACCGTGAAAGCCGGTATGATCATGGCAACCGCACGAGAGGCGACATGACAAACGCGATGACGACCGAAGCTCCCATCCTGGAAATCCCCGATCCCAAGACGCTCGCCGACGAAGTCTTGCTGGCCCTCAAATACAGGGTCGGTAAGGGCACCAACGTCGCCACCCAGTACGACTGGCTCACCGCATCGATCAAGGTCGTGCGCGACCGCGTCGTCGATCAGTGGATGCAGGCCACCCAGGAGGCCTACGCCCAGCAGGAGAAGCGCGTCTACTATCTGTCGCTGGAATTCCTCATCGGCCGCCTGATGCGCGATGCCTTCTCCAATCTCGGCCTGATGGACAACATGCGCGAGGCGCTGCGCTCGCTCAGCGTCGACCTCGACCTCATCGCCGGGCTCGAACCCGATGCCGCGCTCGGCAATGGCGGCCTCGGCCGGCTTGCCGCCTGCTTCATGGAGAGCATGGCAACCGTCGGCATTCCGGCGCACGGCTATGGCATCCGCTATGCCAACGGCATGTTCCGCCAGGAGATCCATGACGGCTGGCAGGTCGAGCTACCGGAAACCTGGCTCGATCATGGCAATCCCTGGGAGTTCGAGCGGCGCGAGCGCTCCTTCGAGGTTGGCTTCGGCGGCTCGGTGGAATCGATCACCTCCAAGGACGGAAGGCTCGAGCGCCACGTCTGGAAGCCAACCGAGCATGTGCTGGCCGTCGCCTACGACACGCCGGTCGCCGGCTGGCGAGCCAATCGCGTCAACACGCTGCGGCTGTGGTCCGGCATGCCGATCGATCCAATCCTGCTCGACAAGTTCAATGCCGGCGACCACATCGGCGCGCTGGCCGAAAGCAACAAGGCCGACGCTCTGTCGCGCGTACTCTATCCTGCTGATTCCCACATGGCCGGGCAGGAGCTCAGGCTGCGCCAGGAGTATTTCTTCTCCACCGCCTCGCTGCAGGACATCGTCCAGCGCCATCTCAGCCAATATGGCGACCTGCAGTCGCTGCCGGACAAGGCGGCGATCCATCTCAACGACACCCATCCGGCGATCGCCGTGCCCGAACTGATGCGGCTTCTGATGGATGTCCACGGCATGGATTTCGACCAGGCCTGGGACATCACCAAGCGCACCTTCGGCTACACCAACCACACGCTGCTGCCCGAGGCGCTGGAAAGCTGGCCGGTGCCGCTGTTCGAGCGGCTTTTGCCGCGCCACATGCAGATCGTCTACGCCATCAACGCGGAGGTGCTGCTCGAGGCGCGCGCCACCAATAAGTTCTCTGGCGAGCAGATCAGCCGTATCTCGCTGATCCAGGAGAATGGCGACCGCCGCGTGCGCATGGGCAATCTGGCCTTCGTCGGCTCGCATTCGATCAACGGCGTCTCGGCGCTGCACACCGAGCTGATGAAGGAGACGGTGTTCGCCGACCTCCACAAGCTCTATCCCGACCGCATCAACAACAAGACCAACGGCATCACGCCGCGGCGCTGGCTGATCCAGTGCAATCCCGGCCTCACTGCGCTTGCCCGCGAGGCGATCGGCGACCGCTTCCTGGACGATATCGACGCCATCAAGGGGCTCGACGCCTTTGCCGGCGATGCCTCGTTCCGCGAGAAGTTCGCGACGGTGAAGCGGGCGAACAAGTCGAGGCTCGCCAACCTGGTCGCCGACCGGCTCGGCATCAAGCTCGACCCCTCGGCGCTGTTCGACATTCAGGTCAAGCGCATCCACGAGTACAAGCGTCAGCTGCTCAACATCCTGGAAGCCGTCGCGCTCTACGACCAGATCCGCTCGCATCCCGAGCGCGACTGGATGCCGCGCGTAAAATTCTTCGGCGGCAAGGCGGCGCCCAGCTACCACAACGCCAAGCTGATCATCAAACTCGCCAACGACGTCGCTAGGGTCATCAACCGCGATCCGGCGGTGCGCGGCCTGCTCAAGGTCGTGTTCGTGCCGAACTACAATGTCAGCCTGGCCGAAGTGCTGATGCCGGCCGCGGACCTTTCCGAGCAGATCTCGACCGCCGGCATGGAAGCCTCCGGCACCGGCAACATGAAGTTCGCGTTGAACGGCGCGCTGACCATCGGCACGCTCGACGGCGCCAATGTCGAGATCAAGGAATGTGTCGGCGACGACAACATCTTCATCTTCGGCCTGACCACCGCCGAGGTCGCCGACCGGCGCAACAACGGCTACAATCCGCGCGCGGTGATCGAAGCCTCGCCGGAACTTTCACAGGCACTCGCCGCCATCTCCTCGGGCGTCTTCTCGCCTGACGATCCGCAGCGCTACCGCGCATTGATCGACGGCCTCTACAACAGCGACTGGTTCATGGTGGCGGCCGACTTCGATACTTACGCGGCCACCCAGCGCGACGTCGATACCGTCTGGCGCAACAGCCCCGACTGGTACGCGCGCGCCATCCGCAACGTCGCCCGCGTCGGCTGGTTCTCTTCCGATCGCACGATCCGCCAATATGCGAAAGAAATCTGGAACGTGCCCGTCTGATATGATTGCATGAGGTCACGAACAACGTGGCCCCTAGTGGAGTGAGTTTGACACTTGCGGATCCAGGACCAGTCGGCGATGCAGATGTCGAAGTCAAACCTCCGCTAGTATTTGAGTTCGAGTGCCCAGGGAGGGCGACTGCCTGATGAGGAAGCCGCGCGCGACCGCTGCGACGAGCGGGCCGGACGGATTGGCGCCAGCCGGCGATGTCGCGGCGATTGTCGCCGGTACGCATGGCGATCCCTTCGCGGTTCTCGGCGTGCATGAGGCCGGCAAGGGTTTTGTTGCCCGCTGCTTCGTCCCGAACGCCGAGTTCGTCACCGCCTACACGCTGAGCGGCAAGGCGGCAGGCGAGCTGTCGCGACGCGACGATTCGGGTTTCTTCGAGGGCAAGCTCACGCTCAGGAAGCGTCAGCCGCTGCGCTATCACGCCAGGAATGCCGGCGGCGACTGGTGGCTGACCGATCCTTACTCCTTCGGCCCAGTGCTCGGCCCGCTGGACGACTACTATATCGCCGAGGGCTCGCATCTCAGGCTCTTCGACAAGCTCGGCGCCCATGTCATCGACCATGAGGGCGCCACCGGCGTGCATTTCGCCGTCTGGGCGCCCAATGCGCGGCGCGTCTCGGTGGTCGGCGCATTCAACGAATGGGACGGGCGCCGGCACACGATGCGCGACCGCCGCGACACCGGCATCTGGGAGCTGTTCATCCCCGATATCGGCGCCGGCCAACCCTACAAGTTCGAGATCATCGCCCCCGACGGCGTGCGGCTGCCGCTTAAGGCCGATCCGTTCGCCTTCGAGTCGGAACTGCGCCCGGCCACCGCGTCGGTGACGGCGCCGCCGATAGCGCATGAATGGGGCGACGAGGCGCACCGCACGTTCTGGCGCAATGCCGATCCCAGGCGCGAGGCGATCTCGATCTACGAGGTCCATGCCGGCTCCTGGCAGCTTCGCGACGACGGCACGTTCCTGAGCTGGGACGAGCTCGCCGCTCGCCTGATCCCCTATGCCGTCGACACGGGCTTCACCCATATCGAGTTCCTGCCGATCTCCGAGCATCCCTACGATCCGTCCTGGGGCTACCAGACCACCGGCCTCTACGCGCCGACCGCCCGCTTCGGCGATCCCGATGGCTTTGCCCGGTTCGTCGACGGTGCGCATCGCGCCGGCGTCGGCGTCATCCTCGACTGGGTGCCGGCGCATTTTCCGGTGGACGAGCATGGCCTGGTGAAGTTCGACGGCACCGCGCTTTACGAGCACGCCGATCCGCGCCAGGGTTTCCACCCGGACTGGAACACCGCGATCTACAATTTCGGCCGCCGCGAGGTGGTATCGTTCCTGGTCAACAACGCGCTGTTCTGGGCCGAGAAATACCATGTCGACGGCCTGCGCGTCGACGCGGTTGCCTCGATGCTCTACCTCGATTATTCCCGCAAGGCCGGCGAGTGGATCCCCAACGAGAAGGGTGGACGCGAGAACCTTGAGGCGGTCGCCTTCCTGCAGAAGATGAACAAGGAGCTCTACGGCCACCATCCCGGCGTGGTGACCATCGCCGAGGAATCGACCTCATGGCCGAAAGTGTCGCGGCCGGTGCATGAGGGCGGGCTGGGCTTCGGCTTCAAGTGGAACATGGGCTTCATGCACGACACGCTGGAGTATTTCTCCAAGGAGCCGATCTATCGCAAGCACCACCACAACGACATCACCTTCGGCCTTGTCTACGCCTTCTCCGAGAATTTCGTGCTGCCGCTCTCCCATGACGAGGTCGTGCATGGCAAGGGCACGCTGCTGGGCAAGATGGCCGGCGACGACTGGCAGAAATTCGCCACCTTGCGCGCCTACTACGCCTTCATGTGGGGCTATCCCGGCAAGAAGCTTTTGTTCATGGGCCAGGAATTCGCGCAGCGCCGCGAATGGAGCGAGGCGCGAGCGCTAGACTGGGACTTGCTTGACCACGCTCCGCATCGCGGTATCTGGCAGGTAGTGCGCGACCTCAATTACCTCTACCGCTCGCGTCCGGCGCTGCATGCGCGCGACTGTGAGCCGGACGGCTTTTCCTGGCTGATCGTCGACGACAGCGAGAATTCGGTGTTCGCCTGGCTGCGCAGCGCGCCGGACGGCAATCCGATCGCCGTCATCTCCAATTTCACGCCGGTGCCGCGCGACAATTACCGCGTGCCGCTGCCGAAGGCCGGCAGCTGGCGCGAGATCATCAACACCGACGCCTCGGATTATGGCGGTTCGGGCAAGGGCAATGGCGGCGTGGTCGAGGCCAGGGCGGAAGGAGGAGGCGTATCGGCGACGATGCTTTTGCCGCCGCTGTCGACGATCATGCTCGAATTTGTCCCGGACTGAACGATGCCGCACACTGGTAATTTGGGAGGGTAAAAATGGCAGACTTGAAAAGAACCCAGCCGCTGGCACGCGACGCTATGGCCTATGTGCTGGCCGGCGGGCGCGGCAGCCGTCTCAAGGAATTGACCGACCGGCGCGCCAAGCCCGCGGTCTATTTCGGCGGCAAGACGCGCATCATCGATTTCGCGCTGTCCAATGCGCTGAACTCCGGCATTCGCCGCCTTGGCGTCGCCACCCAGTACAAGGCACATTCGCTGATTCGCCACCTGCAGCGCGGCTGGAACTTCCTGCGCCCAGAGCGAAACGAGAGCTTCGACATCCTGCCGGCCAGCCAGCGCGTCTCGGAGACGCAGTGGTATGAGGGCACGGCGGACGCGGTCTACCAGAACATCGACATCATCGAGGCCTATGGCCCCGAATACATGGTGATCCTGGCCGGCGACCACATCTACAAGATGGACTACGAGCTGATGCTGCGCCAGCATGTCGACGCCAATGCCGACGTCACCGTCGGCTGCCTCGAAGTGCCGCGCATGGAAGCGACCGGTTTCGGCGTCATGCATGTCGATGCCAAGGACACTATCATCTCATTCATCGAAAAGCCCGCCGACCCGCCCGGCATCCCCGACAAGCCGGATTTCGCCCTGGCCTCGATGGGCATCTATGTGTTCAAGACCAAGTTCCTGATGGAGCAGCTGCGCCGTGACGCCGCCGAGCCCGGCTCCAGCCGCGACTTCGGCAAGGACATCATCCCCTATAT
>NZ_RZOI01000375.1:0-5814 GCF_004022645.1 Mesorhizobium sp. M4A.F.Ca.ET.020.02.1.1
GGTGCTTTACGAGCCCATTTCGAATGGCCAGCTTGACCTCGGGGCCTGCGATAAGGCCGATCGCCTGCGCGGCCATATTGAGGCCAGCTTCCTCCAGCGCTCGCTTCATATCGCCTCCGTTAATGGCCGTACGCAGGAGATTGGCTGCTTGCGACTCAGCCTCGAGAACCATCGAGGCAAGATCGGCTACTTGTCCGAGGCCCGGAATGAAGCTGAGCAGTCCCACCGCCGTTGCCGCCAAGTCGAGCACTTTCGTCTCGATTTTGAGCACGGAGTCGACGACGTGCATGACGGCCCCGCCGTTCTTTTTGGCTGACTTAATGTCAGGCTGGTCCATCAGGCCCATCTTCATGTCCGCGACGGCATTCTGCTCTTCTGCGGTTTGGGCGCCGTGGGTGATTGGCTGCTGAACGTTGCGGTTCGCAGACGACATGTTTGTGCAAAAATGGGCAAAGTCTTTTTTGCTGATATTGCCGGAATCAACCGTATGCCCGCCGCCAAAGTCGAAGAATTTATGATGGGTCTTATAGCCCGTGATCGAATTGTTCAGGAGGCCAAACAAAAGAGGATCTGAAAGGAGCTGAGAGGCTGCTTCCCGCACTTTCGGATCAAGGCTCTTGTCGTCTTTCATTTTCGCCAGTTTGTCGCGAGTCAGAACACCGCTTCCAAAGAACGTGTCCTGATGGTCCTTGATCATCTCGACCGTATTCAGCTCAGTTTGCGTGAGGCTCATCGACGATGAGGCGACTTGCAGGAAATCCTCTTTGTGCATCTTCCCTTTCGAGCCACCGCACAACTGGTTCCAAGCATCGGGGTGATCGAGGAAATATTGCGCCGCCGCAATGACCTGGGGCGGAAATTTGCCGTTTTTCGATTCGCCGCCGACCATTTTCTTGAACTCATCCAGACTCAGGTCCTTGGACAGATTTTCGGAGTACCGGTAAAACTCCCGCAAGGCATCGCTCAAGGTCATGACCGAAGGCTGCAAACCTCCGCTGCCGTCGGATGGTATGTAGTTCTGCTCGTAGCTTTGCGCTTGGGCTTCCTGAAATGCAGCAACTTGTGGGTGGTGGTTTGAAAATCCGGCCAAGTCCTTGGCGTTGATCTTGCCTCCACAGCGGCCGTCGCCCTGCGAGCCAATCGCATAAAAAAGTCCCGAATCCTGCTGCAGTCCCTTGATCGCCGCTTTCAGATCCGGTGGCGTAGAGGGATCATTGGCTTTCTCGGTCAACGACTTCCAACTAAGCGGGCATTGGTCCTTGTGACGGTTGAGTACCGCAACAATCTGCAACTCAGCCGTGGTCAGCGACCCACCGTTCCACGTGATTCCGGGGCTCGGCCTGGGAGCCGGCTCGATCTTCGGGGTGACGCGGAGCAGATGTTGGGCTTCAGTCGCCTTGGAGCGTTGCGATTGGTCCTCCTTGAGAGCCGCCCTCATATGTGGCGGCAGCAGATCCAGTGGGTGTTGCTCCAAGCCCTTCAATGTCGATTCGACATCCGGTGCCAGATGGCCCAAAGGGTCCTGCCGCAATTTATCCATTGTCGAATCAAGATTCGACGTTGGCAGATCCCCTTGCGCGAAAGAGCCGGGCTTGTTTGCCAGCACACAAGTGGACAGCATCGCTTCGAAGCACGATGCACTTTGCTGATGCTGGGTCGCAAAATGGGAAACTTTCAGGCCCGGCCAACCCCTTGCGGACTGTAGCGAATTTGAGCGG
Source organism: Mesorhizobium sp. M4A.F.Ca.ET.020.02.1.1 (assembly GCF_004022645.1). NCBI lineage: Bacteria > Pseudomonadati > Pseudomonadota > Alphaproteobacteria > Hyphomicrobiales > Phyllobacteriaceae > Mesorhizobium > Mesorhizobium sp. M4A.F.Ca.ET.020.02.1.1. The sequence goes on from NZ_RZOI01000375.1 coordinate 1,719, forward strand.
TAGAAAGTTGAAAGATTGCTGGCCGACATTGTGCATCCTCAGACGTGACGTTGAAATCCCCACAAGAGACCCCGACAGAAGATCCCTTGCGTTTCACAAAATTCGACAATTCCAAGCGTCGGCAGGTCACGAATGCGCCTGCCCTGCCTTCAATTGCTGTGTTCCGGGCCGGCTCCAAGGTTCGGTCCAACACAATGGCCGGAGTCACCGCGAGAGCTGCCGGGACTCATCATGAGCGGATTAGCTTTCGAGAAACTGACGAGTTTGCGAAGAGTTCACAAAGGGGTAGCCGCAGTCATGTTCTTCAGAGCTGCGGCAAATCCTCAATGTTCATTTCTTGCCCAGCTCAGGCTTCCCGCCAACGCTATCCTGTTGTGGGATGTCAGAAGAATAAGAAGCATCCGGTCGTCCGTCGCGAACGACCGTAGTGGAGGAGCCGCGAAACAAGATCAGCACTGATTCCTTTGGCGTGGCCGCTATGTGAGTCTGCGCCTGCGCCTCCGCCACCAAGCCGTTAAAGGTCTGCTCCACGAGTGCGACGAAGCGCGGTGGACCGGAAACGAAGACGAGGCCATTGCCTGGCACGGGTTTGACCACATAGCGCTCGTCGGAGATATCAAGCTTGTCGAGAGCCCCCTTGAACGCATCGAAGCGAATCGACGTCATCAAAAGCATTCGAGTTTGCGATTCTTGTGCAGCAGACACATAGAGCACAAGGCCGTCATAGTACCATTGGAGACCGTAAAGGTTCGTCAAGCGGTCGAGGAACGCGCGCGGTGGCAAATCAGGCATACGTCCGCGAATTCGCCCCTTCACCGCAGGACTGATGTTGACCCTGATATTCAGGTTGTTGCCGAATTCCTGCAACGCTGCAGCGAGTTCCTGATCCAGAACCGTGTATCTATAGGGTGTCGCCGGAAGGGACAGCGGGACTGCGTGCGCCGGGTGAATCCCGGTGGACAGAAAAAACCCGGCACAGAGAAGTCTCAAAACATGCAGGGTGACGGGTTGGATAAGCGTTCTCGGCATGTCGCACTGATAAACCAAACGCTGAAATCATCACAAGTGACTAAATTGCCGAAGAGATTTTAGATGTCGAAATGACGCCGCCGTTAGTCAGCTTGTTGTCAGCTTGCCCCCCTAGGAGTGTTGCGCCGACACCGGGTGATGAATGGGCGGGGCCCGCCCGGTCAGAGAGAGCAACCGAGTCCTTACATGATGATGCCTGTCACGTCGATCTCTGCCACTCTAACGGCTGGCCTCCCCAGGGTCGGATCACCGTCGATTGTCGAGCAGGCCCAGTTTGAGCGCGCCTTAGGGCATGCAGCCGACTCGCTGAAAAACAATGCCGCCGCGGAGCCAGCGAGTGCGGCGCCAGTTGCTGCGGCGATGGATGTTCAGCGCGCGGCTGCGCCGACGAGCGGCATGGGCGATCGCGTGTTGCAGACGATTTCCTCCCTATATCCACACAACACTGTTTCCTTCCCCGCGCTCGACCATGACATAGCCCTTTCGAAGGGCGCTCTACCGGGACCGGCGCAGAAGCTTCCCGTCGCAGGTGAGGCGGGAACCGGAATCTCGGGCATTCCTCAACAAGGGCAAGACTTCGAAACGATGATGGCTGGTCTTCGGGATGTTTACAACGGCGTCACCCAGGTGGCGCTTATCTCCAAAGGCGTCAGCGGCGTCACATCATCCGTGAATAAACTTTTGAAGGAAGGCTGAACCGCGCGCATGATTGGCTTGGCCGAGGGCGAAATCATGCGTGGCCTGTCAGGGTGGCGGTCGGTTAGACTTGTCATGCTGCTAGTTCTCGTCGCCCTCAGTGCTTGCAAAACCGACCTCTACACGCAATTGCAAGAGCGTGAGGCAAATGAAATGCTCGCACTTCTTGAAGACAACGGGGTCGCCGCGATCCGGGTGGTCGCCAAGGATGGGACCAGCACGATCCAGGTTGACGAAAAGCTGCTCGCCTTCTCAATCAACCTTCTGAACGCCAAGGGGTTGCCGCGCCAATCCTTCAAGAACCTCGGTGAGATATTCCAAGGATCAGGCCTGATTGCCTCGCCGACCGAGGAGCGTGCCCGTTACGTGTATGCCCTGAGCGAAGAGTTGTCGCGGACGATCAGCGATATCGATGGCGTTTTTTCTGTACGTGTTCACGTCGTGCTGCCGCATAACGACCTTGTGCGAGCCGGCGCCACGCCATCCTCGGCCGCGGTGTTTATCAGGCACGACGCCAAAACAAATGTCGCGGCTCTGCTGCCAAAGATAAAGATGCTGGTAGCCGACAGCATCGAAGGCTTGTCCTACGATAAGGTGGAAGTGGTTTTGGTGCCGGTAGAACGGTCCGCACACGAGCAACGGCCCGATCCGACTGCTGTTTTGCCACAAGCATCAACACCTCTTCCTGCGCCAATTCTGGCGACCGTGACAGGTTTTGCCGCAGCCGTATTCGCAGTGGCCTGTTATCTCTTGGTCAGCGTTGCTACGCGTCGGCGCAAGCAATCAACCGGCGTTTCCAAGGTCGAGGGGCGCCGGGATGCTTCTGCTGTCGAGGCCATTCGCAAAAGAATGCCTGCAATTGGACGTGGGTGACATCTCATTGCCAATGCCTATACAGACCGCCCGACCTGATGGTCCGCACCAATTGCGTTTTCCGGGCGCGAGCGAGCTTGCGGCTTCGGCCCATCCGACCCGTCTAGCGGCGCGTCTTGATCCAGCGTTATCGGCAGAAACGTTAGTGAAGTTGCAGAAGTGTTCCAGACTGCATCCAAGGCTGGCAGAATTGCTGGGCAACTATGACGTGGATCTGAACCACATCGGCTGCAGGCCGGACCTTCTACGCGGGCACGATCCATATCGAGCTGCCCTTCTTGCTGGTAGTATCTGGCATGCCCGTTCGCTGGTCGCGTTTGTCTCTCAGCCTGAGCTTGCCATCCTTGTTAAACGCATCGGCGTGGATGCACACGCATTCGGAATCCGACACCTGCTGCATGCCGTTGAGAACAGACTGATCGCGGACCCAGAAAAACTCGCTCAGCAAATCGAATACGATGGACATGCATGTCTTGGGGCTTGGCTCCAGGACAGTTCAGCGACCGAGCGTAACCGCGTGCTTCTTCGGTTGCCCGAGGGGACTGCCGCGGAGACTCCAGCACCTGAGCATTGGACCGCCGCCGGCCAATTGCTTTCACTTGTACTAGCTCATTTTGAGACAGAGACCCCGGTGAAATGACAGCCGAACTTTCCGAGGGGCCAATAGCGCCGCAGATGCGTCCAATCGGACCACTGATACCCGCGAGCGAGCTCGAAACCTGGCACAGCGCCGCGCAAGCGCTTGCCGCGGCAGAACGGCATCGGCAGCGCGTTCGAAACTGGGCACGCGCCGTTTACCAGCGGGCGTGGGTGCGCGGCCACATGGAGGGCTCGAATGCAGGCACCGAGGAGATGGCAGGGCTGATTGCGGAGACAATCTCCGAAATCGCGCGACGAAAGGCGGCTCTGGAGCAGGAATTGCCGCAGCTCGTGATGGAAATATTGAGCGATCTTATCGGCGCTTTCGATCCGGGCGAGCTACTGGTGAGGGCTGTTCGTCACGCCATAGAGTGTCAATACAGCGGCGCCGAAGTTTGCCTTCATGTTTCTCCCATGCAAGTCGACATGCTTGCACGAGAGTTTGCTCGATGCGACGGCCAGGATGGTCGACCAAGGGTGCGGATCGAGCCCGACCCGACGTTGTCGCCGCAACGGTGCGTGCTGTGGAGCGAGTACGGCAATGTCGACCTGGGACTTGACGCCCAGATGCGCGCGCTGCGCCTTGGTTTCGGGACGCTATGTGAAAAAGGCGAGCTATGAGAAAGCCCGTCCCAGAACATAACGCTGACGCCGACACTCGAGCTCTCGTTCCAGCAATCTCGTCTTTGAGGGCTGCGGCCAAGCGAATTGACACGCGTGCGGTGCGCGGTCGGATCACGCGGGCTATCGGCACACTGGTTCATGCCGTCTTGCCAGATACTCGTATTGGGGAACTTTGCCTCCTAGAGGACCCGCGAACCGGGCTGTCGCTCGAGGCCGAGGTGATCGGCCTGTCGGG
>NZ_RZOI01000376.1:0-5814 GCF_004022645.1 Mesorhizobium sp. M4A.F.Ca.ET.020.02.1.1
ACCTTCTCGATCGACGTCGACACCGCCTCCTATTCCTTCGTACGGCGCTCGCTGAAGGAAGGCTACCTGCCGCAGGCCGACACGGTCCGCGTCGAGGAGATGATCAACTACTTCCCCTATGACTGGAAGGGACCGGAAGCGGCCTCGACGCCGTTCAACTCGACCGTCAGCGTCATGCCGACGCCGTGGAACGAGCACACCAAGCTGATGCACGTCGCCATCAAGGGTTTCGACGTCAAGCCGACCGAGCAGCCCAAGGCCAACCTGGTGTTCCTGATCGACGTGTCGGGTTCGATGAACGAGCAGGACAAGCTGCCGTTGTTGCAGTCGGCCTTCCGCCTGCTGGTCAGCAAGCTCAAGCCCGACGACACCGTCTCGATTGTCACCTATGCGGGCGACGCCGGCACGGTGCTGATGCCGACCAAGGTCGCCGAGAAGGACAAGATCCTGTCGGCCATCGATCATCTGCAGCCTGGCGGCTCGACGGCGGGCGAGGCGGGTATCCGGGAAGCTTACAAGCTTGCCCAGCAATCCTTCGTCAAGGATGGCGTCAACCGTGTGATGCTCGCCACAGACGGCGACTTCAATGTCGGCCAGACAGATGACGACGACCTGAAGCGGTTGATCGAGCAGGAGCGCAAGACCGGCGTCTTCCTGTCGGTGTTCGGTTTCGGACGGGGCAATCTGAACGACCAGATGATGCAGACCATCGCGCAGAACGGCAACGGCACCGCCGCCTATATCGATACGCTCGCCGAGGCCGAGAAGGTACTGGTCGAGGACGCGTCCTCGACGCTGTTCACCATCGCCAAGGACGTCAAGATCCAGGTCGAGTTCAATCCGGACAAGGTCTCGGAATACCGGCTGATCGGCTATGAGACCCGCGCGCTCAACCGCGAGGATTTCAACAACGACCGCGTCGATGCCGGCGATATCGGTTCCGGCCATTCGGTGACCGCGATCTACGAGATCACACCGAAGGGCAGCGGCGGCGAGCAGATTGACCCGCTGCGCTACGGCCAGGCGACGGTCAACAATGGCGGCGTCGCCAATGCCGACGAATATGCCTTCGTCAAGATCCGCTACAAGCTGCCCAACGAGGACACCTCGAAGCTGATCACCACGCCGGTGACATCGGCCAACGAGGTCCAGTCCTTCGACCAGGCCGGCACCGATCAGCGCTTCTCGGTCGCGGTCGCCGCGTTCGGCCAGAAGCTGCGCGACGAGGATGCGACCGCGAAGTTCGGTTACGACAAGATCATGGAGATTGCCACCGCCGCCCGAGGAGCCGATCCGTTTGGCTACAGGTCGGAATTCTTGTCGCTTGTGCGCCTTGCCTCGGCGCTGGGCGGTAACCGGTAGTGGCAATAACGGCCGGCTCCTTTCAGACGGGATCGTTCTGATACGGGGGAGCCGGCCTACGGGCGGGTGAGGCAGGCCGGCAAGGAAAACCTTGCCGGCCTTTTTTTGAGGATCTGTCGAGATTCAGGCAAGGCGGCCTGCAAACGTCGTCGTCCTGCGCTTGCGGTGCTCACGCGCGGTTCTCAGACCTCCCAGTTTGTTCGCTTCGCGCCCGTCTTCGACTCCGGCTCGGCCTGACCTGAATCTAAACAGATTCCAAACCCGGCTCCCGATTTCGGCAGATCGTTAAATTGCGTGGTTTTTCGGGAAGATGATCGCAATCCCCTCTTGTTACGAAGAGCTAATAGACAGGCTTGTGGGGGGCCAAAGTTGCAGATCAGGTTCATCGCGAATTCGACGCCAGCGGCAAGGAACGCGCAGGCGCCGGGAGCGACCGTTTCACCGACGCCATCGGCGGAATCCCGACGCATCAAGAGCGATGTCGATGCCGCCCGCACCACCGCGATGTCGGCCCTCAACAACGACCGCTTCCGCGTCATGCTGGAGCAGATCAGCGATCCCGGCGCATCCGGCGCATTGGTGACGATGGGCAGCGACGCCGGCAGCACCACCGACATCAAGACAGCACTGTCGCGCTACGCCGAAAACAGCGAATAGCCGAAACGGCCGATTGGTTCAGGCCCGCCCGCGACGGCGTTCGCGGCGAGCTTCGCTGGTCTCGGCGGTGTTAGGCGTCGCCACCTTGTTGCGCATCGGGCCGATGCGCTCGACGATCGTGTCGATGGTCGGGCGGCTCGATCTGGTGTGGGCGTCGAGCGCCTTGCGCATGGCGGCAAGATGCTGGAACGAGGTGCCGCAGCAGCCGCCGACGATCTTGGCGCCGGCATCAACGGCGAGCCTGACATAGTCGGCCATCAGTTCCGGCGTGCCGGAATAATGGATCTCGGTGCCGCGGAATTCCGGGATGCCGCAATTGCCCTTGACGATCACCGTCGCCTCCGGCCTGGCTTCGGTCATGTCGAGCAGCGAGGCCAGGATGTCGGACGCGCCGACGCCGCAATTGGCCCCGACGCCGAGCGGATCTTGCGACAGCCCGTCGACGACACCGTGGATGTCCTTCGGCAGCAAGCCCATCATGGTGCGGCCGGCGGTGTCGAAAGAGCCGGTATAGGTGTAGGGCAGGCCGACGCGGATGGCGGCCTCGGCCGCGGCGCGGATTTCGTCCGGTGCCGACATGGTCTCGATCCAGGCGACTTCGGCGCCGCCCGCCTTGAGGCCTTCGATCTGCTCGGCGAAGGCGTCTACCGCCTCGTCATAGGTCATGGCGCCGAGCGGCACCAGCAATTCGCCGGTCGGTCCGACAGAGCCTGCGACGATCACCTTGCGGTTAGCCTTGTCGGCGACCGCGCGCGCGATTTCGGCGGCGCGCTTGTTCAACGCATGTACGCGATCCTGGGCATGATGCAGCTTCAGCCGGTGGCGGGTGCCGCCGAAGGAGTTGGTCAGGATGATGTCGGCGCCAGCATCGACGAAGTTCTGGTGCAGGCTGGTGATGGTGTCGGGCGCGGTCTCGTTCAGCAACTCCGGCGCTTCGCCGGCTTCCAGGCCCATGGCGAACAGATTGGTGCCGGTGGCGCCATCGGCGAGCAGCACGCCCTTTTCGGCAAGCAATGCCTCGATCGGGTTGGTCATGATGACATACGCCTTCCGGGAGTTCCAAGCAGGTTTCGCTTCGCTCCGCCTGCTTGTTGTTCTATTGCTTCAGGTTCTGCTCGCAAAACCGCGAGGGCACTTTTGCGGAATCTGCTATCGAGATAAGGATATAAAGAACTCTTTATATGACGTCAATCTCAAAGCCGGCGGTCAGCCGTCAAAATTGGACCTCAGCCAGCCTTTGCGCGAAGCTCGCCGCCTCATGCGCATTGATGTCGGCGGCGCGGATCAGATTGTCGAAATGGCTGGTCAAGGTGCGGATCGGCTGCGTGGCATTCAGCACCAGATACATGTCGCCGACATAGATGGCGGCTCGGTAGGGCCCGAAGATGGTGTAGGGGATCGAGTAGCGCATGCGCCCGTCATAGAGGTACAGGCGGAAGGTCGGATAGAGATCATCGAGCAGTGTCGCCATGTGTAGAAGCTGCTGGCGGCGCTCGGCCTCGGGAAAGCGGTCCCAGACGCCTAGCCCGCGCGCGAAGATCTCGAGCGTGTGGCGCGGCATGCAGACCTCCATGTCGGTCTCCGGGCGCCTGGTATAGTCGATGCGGTATTGCGTCTCGCCCGCCTGCGCCTCGCGGCTCTTGTTGGTGATGTTCGCCTCGTAGTCGACCAGCGCCTCGGTGCGCAGCAAGTCGGGAATGCCGGCCGGTACGTAGCGGATTTTCGTTCCCGCCGCCTCGGAGTGCCATTTGGCGAGCAGCGTGCGGTCGAAGCCGTCGGGGGCCTCCTCGATCTCCAGGCTCTCGCGGATTTCGCCGGTGACGCCTTCGTCATGGCTCAGGCCTAGCAGCCAGTCGAGTGACACTTTGAACTCGGCGGCGATGTTGAGCAGCGTCTCCGCGCGGGGCAGTCGGGTCGACGTCCCGGAGAGCAGTTGCGACAGCGCCGAGCGGTCTATGCCGACCGCTGTCGCGAAAGCCGACTGGTTCAGGTCCGAGCGTGTCAAGAGCAATTTCAGGCGCTCTCGGAAGAGAGTCGACAGGTCGCGCTTGTCCATCATGCTGCTCCAGCTTTGGAGAGGAAAAATTTGCGCCGAAGCCGAATTGAACGTGGCTCAGGCGTAAATGAATCCTCCGTTTTGTTTACAATGTATAACATATGCGGCTGAAAATGCGCACTCGCAACAGTTTGTGCGCTTTGTCGCGTTGCGACAACGGCAGGCTCCTGACACAATGCTGTCAGGAATCAAAGTGGTTCCGGCGACTGGAGGGCAGTGGTCGATCGCATGGCAAGCATGACTAAGAGACGTAGCAGTGCAGCGGCTATCGAATGGCCGACCGTGTTCTTGGCATTTTTCTGCTACGGCACCTGGCTCGCCACCGGCTTCCTTCTCTGGCCATCCTATCCGATACTGGCGCTCGGCGCCCTGGCCCTGACCGCCGCGCTGCAATCCTCGCTGATGCACGAAGTGCTGCACGGCCATCCGACACGCAATGCGCGGATCAATGAAGCCTTTGTCTTCCTGCCGATCGGCGTGGTGTGGCCGTTCCGCCGCTTCAAGACGATCCATCTTCGCCACCATGCCGACGAGCGGCTGACTGATCCGCTTGACGATCCGGAGAGCTATTATCAGGCGCTCTGGATGCATGAGGAGTTGCCGCCGGCGATGAAATTCCTGCTGAAGGTCAACAACACGATGATAGGCCGGCTCATTCTCGGTCCGTGGCTGTCGTCGATCGGTTTCTTCATCGACGACGCCAAGCAGATTGCTGCCGGCGACAAGGCGATCCGCAAGGCATGGCTGCTGCACGCCGTCGGCCTTGCCGTAGTCGTGCCGATCGTGACGTTCGGCTTCGGCATTCCGCTGTGGCTCTACATCCTGGTGCCGGTTTGGCTCGGCCAGTCGATGATTTCGATCCGCACCTATGCCGAGCATCAGTGGTCGGAGCATCCGGAAGGGCGCACGGTGATCATCGAGCGCTCGCCGCTGTCCTTCCTGTTCCTCAACAACAATCTGCATTTCGTTCATCACAAGAGCCCGACGGTTGCCTGGTACAGACTGCCGAAGCTGTTCCGCGACCGCCGCGAGGAGTGGCTGCGGATGAACAATGGCTATGCCTACCCGAACTATTTCGCGCTGCTCAAGGCGCATGCCTTCAAGGCGAAGGAGCCAATCGTCCATCCGGTGCTGCGGCGCGCGCCGGAGCCGGGCCGGGCATTCAAGCCGCGGGTTCGGGCGCGCAACGTCAATGGGCTAGGCAGCGCGCCGGTTCCGGCCGAGCCGCCGAAGGAATGATCCCGGTATAGCCGCCACGCGGCATCTATGCTGCGGGCGGCTCGCGTCCGCGATCTTGTCAGTTTTCCAGAACAGCGGTCAAATCCAGGCATGAGCGAATTCGTTGCGGCCTTGCCGATGTATGATCGGACGTGGTAAGCGCAAAAAAGCCCGGAAATTAAGGCGTTCCGGGCTTCCTGATTTTTGAATGTGATACTGATGTGATCCTGTCATCCGCCCGCTAGTGCGGCGTCGATCATAATGGGCCAAGCGTCATCAACCTCCATATGCTCGAACGCGGCGGCGATGTAGCCGCCGTCTTCCTCCGCCTTCGACACTGCGTCTAGCATTGCTTGGGTCGGCTCGCGCATGGCCTGGATCGCCGCGCGGGCTACTGCTTTCATGTCAACGTCGCCGTCGATCAGGAACGTGTTGCCGTCGTCGCGAACGTAAACGCTATCGCCAGCCTTGATTGCCTCGATCGCTGCCGATGCGACTTTGTCGACCATGCTGGTCATGTC
>NZ_RZOI01000377.1:0-5810 GCF_004022645.1 Mesorhizobium sp. M4A.F.Ca.ET.020.02.1.1
ACACCGGACTCCATCGCGGCCTTCGCCACAGCCAGCGGGATGGCGGCGATCAGGCGCGGGTCGAACGGCACCGGGATGATGTAGTTGGGGCCGAATTTCGGCCGGTTGCCCTGATAGGCGGCGGCGACGTCGTCGGGCACGTCGCGGCGCGCCAACTCGGCCAGCGCGCGCGCCGCTGCGATCTTCATCTCGTCGTTGATGGTGGTGGCGCGGACATCCAGCGCGCCGCGGAAAATGTAGGGGAAGCCGAGCACATTGTTGACCTGGTTCGGATAGTCCGAACGCCCCGTGGCCATGATGGCGTCGGTGCGGATCTCGGCCACTTCCTCGGGCGTAATCTCGGGATCGGGATTGGCCATGGCGAAGATGATCGGGTTCCTGGCCATCGACTGCACCATCTTGGTCGTCAGCGCGCCCTTGGCGGAAAGGCCGAGGAAGACGTCGGCGCCATCGAGAGCCTCGGCCAGCGAGCGCGCCTCGGTCTTGACGGCATGCGCCGATTTCCACTGGTTCATGCCTTCGGTGCGGCCCTGGAAGACGACGCCCTTGGTGTCGCACAGGATGATGTTTTCCGGCGAGAAACCCATCGCCTTCATCAGCTCGATACAAGCGATGCCGGCGGCACCGGCGCCGTTGCAGACCATCCTGGTGGTCTTCATGTCGCGGCCGGTGATCTCGAGCGCATTGATCAGGCCGGCGGCGGAGATGATGGCGGTGCCGTGCTGGTCGTCGTGGAAGACGGGTATGTCCATCAATTCGCGCAGCCGCTGCTCGATGATGAAGCATTCCGGTGCCTTGATGTCTTCCAGATTGATGCCGCCGAAGGAGGGACCGAGGAAGCGCACGCAGTTGATGAACTCGTCGGCATCCTCTGTGTCGACCTCGAGGTCGATGGAATCGACATCGGCGAACCGCTTGAACAGCACCGACTTGCCTTCCATCACCGGCTTGGAGGCAAGCGCGCCGAGGTTGCCGAGGCCGAGGATGGCGGTGCCGTTGGAGATGACGGCGACCATGTTGCCGCGCGTCGTGTAGTCGAAGGCGCGGCTCGGATCCTCGGCGATGGCGCGAACGGGAACGGCGACGCCCGGCGAATAGGCGAGGCTGAGATCGCGCTGCGTCGCCATCGGCTTGGTGGCGACGATCTCCAGCTTGCCCGGCCGTCCCATGGCGTGGAATTCGAGCGCCTCCTGCGCGCTGACAGAGGGACCGCTGCTTTCGGTTTTCCTGGCCATGGTCCTCTTGATTCCCTCACCAGTGCGGCACCCTTGAGCTGGACGCCATATTTTTTGTGAGCTTCCGGCTTAAGGCCACACGCCGTCGCTGTAAACCGCCAAGCGACGTGCAAACGCTGTTCCTGGGCCGGGCGCGATGCCGCCGTTCAGATCCCGCCCGACGAGGCGATAGCGGCAATCTCGCGCACATGCTCGCGCACAGGGGCCCATCGCGTCAGCCCCGCGGTGCCGGCGAACGGCCACTCGGCGAACGGCGGATCGCCGCTTCCCATGCGCCGCTTGAGCGCCGAGAGATAGGCCATCAGGTGCAGACGTTCGGCCCGCACCGTCTCCAGCGTGCGGCCGCGAATCTCCTCGCGCGGAATGGCGCGGTCGCGCAAGGTCTCGACGGCACGCCGGATGGCGGTCGGCTCGGGCTCGGCGATGATGCAGTAGTCCGGGTGGAAATACACGTCGCGGCCGCCGATGCTCGGCGTCGAGACGATCGGCAAGCCGGCCAGCAAGTACTCCATACTGGAGTACATTGCCCCCTCCACCGCCGACAGACAGAGCCCGACCGCGGCCTGGTTGTAAACATGGTTGACCTCGTCCGGCGAAAGTCGCCCGGCCAGATCGTCGACGAGCGGATTGGCGATCCGGTGCAGCGGCGACTGCGCCTGTAGGCGCCGAATGAAGGCGCGGTCGCCGGCCGGAGGCAATTCCCCGATCGAAGATGTCACATGGACCAGCCTCTCGATTTCAAACGCGAGGTAATGCCGCTTAGTGTGTGAGATACGGCCATTGTAGACGGCATCGTATTCGACCGACACGTCCGGCAGCGGTCGGAAGATGTCCTCCGAGATCATCAGATTGTGATTGGAGAAGATCGCATTGCCGCCTACGCTCGCAATCAAGCGGCGTTCCTCCTCGGTGTTGCAGAGGAAGATCAGCTCATGGTTGGGGCAGGCCCAGGCAAACCAGGCGAGGTCCCTGCCGATCTGATCGATGACGGCGGGCCTCTCCAGGGTCCAGTTCGGCATCAGCAGGAAAGTGGCGCGCCGCGATGCCAGGCGACGGGAAAGGGCGGCAAGCGCATAAAGCGGGCGGCGCCCGCCGACTGGCACGTAGAGGATCAGCGGATCGCGATTGAAGATGTGGACGGGGATGTCGATGCCGCCATCGAGATCGGATAACGGCCCGCGTGCAGGAAGAACGAAAGGAAACCTTGTCCGCAGCCATGCCTTTACCTTGGTTCTGGTGCGATTGGCGCGGTTGGTGGCAAGAAGCCGCACACGCCTGAGCGGCGAGCCGGCAGGACCGACCATCTCCTCGAACGTCTCGTGTCCGTCCTGCTTCATTGCCCCTATCCGCCTGTAATGCCGATCCCCGGGCGTGATCAGTATTCGCGATCGCGGCTTCAGGCAATGTGCTCATCCCGTGGCGGTTTCCCCCGCTTTTCAAGCCGCCGGCATTAAACCACGCGAGCTGTTCTGCTAGCGTGCCGGCATGGATATGCGCACCCCGACCGAACTCAACGCCCCCGAGGCGACCACGCCGATGCCCTTCGGCGGCGCCGTCACGCCGATGATGGAGCAGTATATCGAGATCAAGGCGGCGAACCCGAATTCGCTCCTGTTCTACCGCATGGGCGATTTCTACGAGCTGTTCTTCGACGACGCCGAGAAGGCAAGCCGGGCGCTCGGCATCGTGCTGACGCGGCGCGGCAAGCATCAGGGCCATGACATTCCGATGTGCGGCGTGCCGGTGCATGCGGCGGATGACTATCTGCAGAAGCTAATCGCGCAAGGCTTCCGCGTCGCCGTCTGCGAGCAGACCGAGGACCCGACGGAGGCCAAGAAGCGCGGCTCGAAATCGGTGGTGCGGCGCGACGTGGTGCGGCTGGTGACGCCCGGCACCATCACCGAGGACAAATTGCTGGCGCCGTCGGAATCGAGTTTCTTGATGGCGCTCGGACGCGTGAAGGGAGGCAGCAGCGATCATGCCTTCGCGCTGGCCTGGATCGAGATCTCGACCGGGGTCTTCCGCGTCGCCGAGACCACCGCCGACCGGCTGCTCGCCGACATCTTCCGCGTCGATCCGCGCGAGCTGATCGTCGCCGAGCCGGTGTTTTACGACCCCGAGCTGAAGCCACTGTTCGACGTCATCGGCCGCGTCGCCAGCCCGCAGCCGCCGTCGCTGTTCGATTCGGCCTCGGCCGCGGGACGCATCGCACGCTTCTTCGCGGTGGCGACGCCGGACAGTTTCGGGACGTTTTCGCGCGCCGAGCTGTCGGCCATCTCAGGCACTATTGCCTATGTCGAGAAGACGCAGAAGGCCGAGCGGCCGCCGCTGTCGCGACCGGAGCGCGAGGAGAGCGGCTCGACGCTGTTCATCGACCCGGCGACGCGCGCCAATCTGGAGCTCTTACGCACGCTGTCGGGTAGCCGCGACGGCTCGCTGTTCAAGGCGATCGACCGCACGGTGACCGGCAGCGGCGCGAGGCTCTTGGCCGACCGGCTGATGGCGCCGCTGACCGATCCGGCGGCGATCGGCGCCAGGCTCGATTCGGTGTCGTTCTTTCGTGCCGAAACCCGACTCTGCCAGGCGGCGCGGACGAGCCTGAAGAGCGTTGCCGACATGCCGCGGGCGCTGTCGCGACTCGCGCTCAACCGTGGCGGCCCGCGCGATCTCGGCGCGCTTCGCGCCGGCTTCGAGGCGGCGGACGCCATCGCACAGCTGTTCGCGGCGATCAGCCTGCCCGAGGAACTTGCGGCGGCGCTGGCATCGATCCAGGCTCTGCCGCGCGATCTGCGCGACCATCTCAGCCTGGCGCTGGATGAGGAATTGCCGCTGCTCAAGCGCGACGGCGGTTTCGTGCGCCGCGCCTACCATGCCGAGCTCGACGAGATGCGAGCGCTGCGCGACGAATCGCGCAAGGTGATCACCGGGCTGGAGCGCTCGCTGATCGAGGAGACTGGCATCCGCTCGCTGAAGATCCGGCACAACAATGTGCTCGGCTATTACATCGAGGTCACCGCCAACCACCATGCGGCAATGACCGGCAGCGACGAGAACAAGGCCCGCTTCATCCACCGGCAGACCATGGCCAACGCCATGCGCTTCACCACGACGGAGCTCGCCGAGCTGGAATCGAAGATCGCCAATGCCGCCGACCGGGCGTTGAGCATCGAGCTCGCCACTTTCGACCGGCTGATGGCGGAAGTCGTGGCCGAGGCGAACAGCATCCGCGCCGGCGCCGATGCGCTTGCGGTGCTCGACGTTTCGGCAGCCCTTGCGCTGCTTTCGGAAAGCGAGGCCTGGTGCAGGCCCGAGGTGGATTCCAGCCTCGCCTTCGAAATCGAAGGTGGCCGTCATCCGGTGGTCGAGCAGGCGCTGCGCCGCTCGGGCGAAGGCCCGTTCGTCGCCAACGACTGCGATCTTTCGCCGGAGGGCGGCGCCAAGGCCGGCGCGATCTGGCTTTTGACTGGTCCCAACATGGGCGGCAAGTCGACGTTCCTGCGGCAGAACGCGCTGATCGCCATCCTTGCCCAGACCGGCTCATTCGTGCCGGCGCAGAGCGCCCATATCGGCGTCGTCGACCGGCTGTTCTCGCGCGTCGGCGCATCCGACGACCTGGCACGCGGCCGCTCGACCTTCATGGTCGAGATGGTCGAGACGGCCGCGATCCTCAACCAGGCAGGCGAGCGGGCGCTGGTGATCCTCGATGAGATCGGCCGCGGCACAGCGACCTTCGACGGCCTATCGATCGCCTGGGCGGCGGTGGAGTATCTGCACGAGAAGAACCGGTGCCGAGCGATCTTCGCCACGCATTTCCACGAGATGACGGCGCTGGCCGGCAAGCTCCCCCGCCTCTCCAACGTCACCATGCGGGTCAAGGAATGGGAGGGCGAGGTTGTGTTCCTGCACGAAGTCGGCAAGGGCGCGGCGGACCGTTCCTACGGCGTACAGGTGGCGCGGCTCGCCGGCCTGCCGGAGGCCGTGGTGGCGCGGGCAAAAGAAGTGCTGCACCAACTCGAGGAAGGCGAGGTGTCGGGCAAGGCCAATCGCCTGGTCGACGACCTGCCGCTGTTTTCGGTGGCGGCGAAACGCGAAGCACCTAGGCCGGCAAAGAACGACGCGCTGAGCGACGCACTCGTCACGATCAATCCCGACGAGATGACGCCGCGCGAGGCGCTGGAGGCGCTCTACAGGCTGAAGGGGTTGGCTACAAAGCCCTGACGCGGCGCGGCTTCAAATCATCTCCAGCCCACGCTTGCGGGTGGGCGGCGGGAAGGCGCGGTCGAGCTCGGCGAAGTCCTCCGGTGTCAGCCTGATGTCGAGCGCGGCAACGTTCTGGCGGACATGCTCGGGCTTGCTCGCCTTCGGAATGGCGATGAGGCCTTCCTGGCCCATTACCCAGGCAAGGGCGATCTGCGCGGCCGTCGCGTTGTGGCGGGCGGCGATGGCTTCCAGCCGGCCATTGCGCGCCAGCGCGCCCTGCTCGACCGGCGAATAGGCCATCAGCGGAATGCCGCGCTCCCGGCTCCAGGGCGCGAGGTCGAATTCGGGGCCGCGACGCGCAAGATTGTAGAGCAC
>NZ_RZOI01000378.1:0-5799 GCF_004022645.1 Mesorhizobium sp. M4A.F.Ca.ET.020.02.1.1
TACAAAACGAAGCCGCTCGTCCATGATGCCAGTCTCTCGCCAAACCATCGCCGGGTCCTCCGGCGAGGGAGAAAACTGTCACCTATGCAATCGGTCCATTCTGTTACCTATCTATCCGGTTCGGACACCAGCCCCTTCTCCCCGTCACTATACGGGGAGAAGTGCCCGGCGGGCGATGAGGGGCGGCGCCGACTTCCCACGATTGGCTGCGCCGCACGGCTTGCCTCCATTGTCCACAGGCGGCATAGATCGAGAATGCAAACCTACCGCCCGCGCCGCTCGGTGCTCTACATCCCGGCCTCGAACGACAGGGCGCTGGCCAAGATCGCGACGCTTGCCTGCGATGCCGTGATCATTGACCTGGAAGACGCCGTGCCGCCAGCCGACAAGGTCACGGCGCGCCAAAGGCTGGCGGGCATCCTGGCCGAACGCCCGAACCGGCGCTGCGAAATGATCGTTCGCGTCAACGCGCTGGGGAGCGAATGGGGCATCGACGACGTGCTGGCGGCGGCGAAAGGCGAGGCCGACGGCATCCTTCTGTCGAAGGTCGTCACGCCGCGCGAGGTGCTGGAGGCCGCCGACCTGCTCGACGACAATTTCGCGCCGGACACGGTGAAACTATGGGCGATGGTGGAGACGCCGAAAGCCCTGCTAAACATCGGCGCGCTTGCCGAGCTCGGCCGCGATCCCGCCTCGCGCCTTGCTTGTTTCGTTGCCGGAACAAACGATTTGGTCAAGGAGACCGGTATCCTTGCGACGCCGGACCGGCGCTATCTCACGCCCTGGCTGATGCAATTGGTGCTGGCCGCGCGCGCCGGCGGCGTCGATGTACTGGACGGCGTCGCCAATGATTTTCGCGATTCTGACGCCTTTGCCCGTGAATGCGTGGAAGCCGCCGCCATGGGCTTCGATGGCAAGTCGCTGATCCATCCGGCGCAGATCGAGGCGGCGAACCGGGCCTTTGCGCCGTCGCCGGAGGCTATCGCCCAGGCCCGCGCGGTGACGGCGGCCTTCGCGCTTGCCGAGAATGCCGGCAAGGGCGTCATCGCGCTCGATGGCAGCATGGTCGAGCGGCTGCATCTGGCTCAGGCCGAGAAACTTCTGGCGAAGGCCGCCGCCATCGGCGCATGATGCGCTTTCGGGCGATTGCCGCAAACTCACGGGGACTGAAAAATGAAACTTTACCGCTTTCTGTCCGGCCCTGACGACTCCAGCTTCTGCCACAAGGTGACGGCGTCGCTGAACAAGGGCTGGCACCTGTTCGGCTCGCCGACCTATGCCTATGACAAGAAGACCAAATCGATGCGCTGCGGTCAGGCTGTGGTGAAGGATGTCGAGGGTCAGGACTACACGCCCGACACCAAGCTCAGCGATTGGTAGACGCGGGCAACAACCCGCTTTGGTGCAGGCACCCTTCCTCTCCCTCCGGAGGGGAAAGAGGAACGGCGCGATGCGATTTCGCGAAAGCCCTAGGCCGTCTGCTCCGCCGCCTCCTCGATCCGCTCCATATCGTCGTCCGACAGGCCGAAATGGTGGCCGATCTCGTGGATCAGCACATGGGTGACGATGTCGCCCAGCGTCTCCTCGTTCTCGGCCCAGTAGTCGAGTATGGCGCGGCGGTAGAGCGTGATGCGGTTCGGCCCCTCGCCGGTCTGCGGGTTCCAGCGCTCGGCGATGCCGCGCCCCTCGAACAGGCCGAGCAGGTCGAACGGCGTTTCCAGCGAAAGATCGTCCATGATCTCGTCGGTCGGGAAATCGGCGATCTGGATGACGATCTCGCCGGTGAGCTTGCGGAAATCCTCCGGCAGATGGGCGTAGGCCTCCAGCGCCAGGAACTCCATCTCCTCCATCGACGGCGAAAGCTGGTCGTGCCAGGTGCGGGTCTTGTAGATGCGGGCCATTCTTTGTCCTTTGATCCCGGCATATAGGCTTTCGCGCCGGTCGAGGCAAATGATGCGGCAGTTCCTGTATCTTGTATCCTTTGCTGCCGCGCGGGAATCGCGTACGGGTCGGTTCCGGCCATGTATCAGGAGCTCCCATGCCGGACTTTTCCACCCTTGGACTTTTCGCCATTGCCTGCCTCGCTTTGACCGCGACGCCGGGGCCGGACATGCTGTTGATCGCATCCCGCAGCGCCAGCCAGGGGCGTGCGGCGGGCCTGGCGACCTATGTCGGCATCGCCGCTGGTACCTATTGTCATGCGCTGGCCGCTGCTTTCGGCCTGTCGCAACTGTTCCTTGCCGTTCCCATCGCTTACGACATCGTGCGTTACGCCGGCGCCGCCTATCTGGCCTATCTCGCCTGGAAAGCGTTCCGCTCCGACGGGACAGCGCTTGCGCCGGTTGCCGGCCTGCCGCGCTACTCGCAAGGGCGCATCGTCCGGCAGGGGTTGTTGACCAATCTCCTCAACCCGAAGATGGCGCTGTTCGTGCTGGCGCTGTTCCCGCAATTTGTGCAGCCGCAGGCCGGGTCCGTGGCGGGGCAGATACTGGTGCTGGCAACCGTGCTCAATCTGATTGGGCTGGTCGTCAATGGCCTGGTCATCCTGACCGCCAGCCGGATCGGCGCGGCATTGTCGAGGCGGACGCGGTTTCAGCGGGCGCCGCAGCTGTTGCTGGGGAGCGTCTTTGCGGGACTTGCGGCCCGGCTGGCCTTCGATGGCCAACGCTAAAGCGCGTAACGACAGAGGAATAAATTCACAATGAGTCGGCTTGACTCTTGGGGTACCCTCTGGAATCTATAAGAACATAACAGGAACAATGCTGCTGAAAGTTGACCGTCATGGCGATGACCGCCGTGGCGCGGGAGACTGTTTTTGCCCTGCGCCGCCAAATCGCGAAGATCGAGGGAACGCTGCCCGAGCGCCTTGCGGCGCCGGCCGGCGCGTCGCCTGATGACATCGCCGATGTCACGGTGGTTCGGCGTGGCCTTGCCGTTGCATCGCATGATGCGTTCCTGCGCACCGGTGTCGAGCCGCTCGACGCAGCCCTTGGCGGCGGCCTGCCGAAGACGGCGCTGAGCGAGATCCATGGCACTGAAACCCGCGACGCCGGAGCCGTCGCCGGCTTTGCCCTGTCGCTTGCCGGCCTGATCCTCGCGCGGCAGCCGGGCTTGCCGGTGCTGTGGGTCGGCACCTCGGAAATCTTCCGCGAGGCCGGCTTTCCCTATGCCGGCGGGCTGCGGAGCCTGTTCGGCATCGCGCCCGAACAATTGCTGTTTTCCGAGGCGCCGAGGCTGCTCGACGCGCTGTGGATCGCCGAGGAGGCCGCCCGCATGACGGCGCTCGCCGCCGTCATCCTCGAAATCCGCGGCAGCCCGCGGCCGCTCGACCTCACCGCGACGCGGCGGCTGCACGCCCGCGCCCAGGACGCCGGCCGGCCGGTGTTCCTGCTGCGCCAGGCCGGCGAGGCCGAGCCAACCGCCGCGCCCGTGCGCCTGATCGTGTCGGCCGCGCCCTCGGCAAGCCGCGCGACGATCGCCGGGCCGCTGGCCGGCTCGATCGGCCGCCCCGCCTTCACCGTCGGCATCGGCAAGAGCCGCACCGCGCTCCCCGGACAATTCACACTGGAGTGGAACCCCGATGAACATGTTTTCGAAGAAAGAAGGGGCAAGGAAAGAACAAAGGATTCTGTCGCTGTGGTTTCCGCATCTCGCCGCCGACCGCATCCTGCGCCAGCGTCTGGGGCGGTCCTGGCGTTCCCGGCCGTCGGATCACCTGCCCCCGCCTCACCCACCGCTGGTGATCAGCCACCGCGACATGAACGCCCAGCGCATCGCCGCCCTCGACGAGCGGGCTGAGGCGCTCAGGCTGAAGCGCGGCATGGGCATCGCCGACGCGCGCGCCATGCACCCCGCGATCGACATCGTCGAGGCCGATCCCGAGGCCGACCGCCGCCTGCTCGAAGGCCTCGCCGACTGGTGCGACCGTTACACGCCGCTGGTGGCGATCGACGGCGCCGACGGCCTGTTCCTCGACGTCACCGGCTGCACGCATCTGTTCGGCGGCGAACGCGCCATGCAGGACGAGATCCTCGTCCGCTTCCTTGAGCAGGGTTTCGATGTCCGCGCCGGGCTGGCGGCGACCCCGGGCGCCGCCTGGGCGGCGGCGCATTTTCATGGCGACCGCATCGTCGCCGGCGGCGAGGAAGAGACGCTGCTGGCGCCCTTGCCGCTCGCGGCACTGCGCATCGAGCCGGGAACGCGCGCCAGCCTCGAAAGCGTCGGCCTGCGCACGGCGGGCGCGGTGATGGCAGCACCCCGCGCCCCGCTTGCCCGCCGCTTCGGCGCTGGCTTGCTGTTGCGGCTCGACCAGGCGCTCGGCCGCCTCGACGAGGCGGTGTCGCCGCGCCTGCCGGTGGCGCCGCTTTCGGTCGAGCGCCACCTGGCCGAGCCGGTCGTGCTGACCGACGACATCGAGCGGCTGGTGAGCCGGCTGGCCACGGCGCTGAAGGGCGACCTCGAGCGGCGCGGCGAGGGCGCGAGGGCACTCGCCCTGCTGCTCTTCCGCGTCGACGGCGCCGTCAGCCGCATCGCCGTCGGCACCTCGCGCCCGCTGCGCGAGCCGTCGCTGATCCGCAGGCTGTTCCACGAACGGCTTGCCGCGCTGGAGCAGGACATCGACGCCGGCTACGGTTTCGACCTCGTGCGCCTCTCGGTGCTGTCGGCGGCGGCCTTCGACATGCAGCAGGCCGATCTCAGCGGCGAGGCCAACGACGATGACGCCGATATCGCTTTATTCGCCGACCGCGTCCGCGCCCGGCTCGGCGAGGCCGCGGTGCTGCGGCCGGTTGCCGTCGAGAGCCATTTGCCGGAGCGCGCCGTCACTATTGTCCCCTTCTCCGAGGCGCCGCAAAGGCGCGCGCCGCTCAAGCGGCCGGAGCGCGCCGTTCCGCCGGTGACCATCTATCCGCCGGAACGGCCGATCCGCCTGTTCCGTTCGCCCGAGCCGATCGAGGTGCCGGCCACCGAGATGCCCGAGGGACCGCCGATGAATTTCCGCTGGCGGCGCGCGCTCTACCGCGTCGCCCGCGCCGAAGGGCCGGAACGCATCGCCGCGGAATGGTGGCGAAGGCTTCCCGGCGAGGAGGAAGCGCCGACCCGCGACTATTTCCGCATCGAGGACAGCGACGGCCGCCGCTACTGGCTCTATCGCCAGGGCCTTTACGGCGCGTCCGATACGCCGCCGCGCTGGTTCATGCACGGGGTCTTCGCATGAACGCGCTTGCCGCCACCGCCTATGCCGAATTGGGCATCCAGTCGAATTTCTCATTCCTGCGCGGCGCCTCCAAGCCGGAGGAACTGGTGGTCGCGGCGAAATTCCTCGGCTTCTCCTCGATCGGGCTTGCCGACCGCAATACGGTGGCGGGCGTCGTGCGCGCCTGGCAACAGTCCAGGGTGGAGACGCTTGCCTATCATCCCGGCTGCCGCCTGGTGTTCGGCGACGGCACGCCTGACATCCTCGCCTATCCGCGCGACCGCGCCGGCTGGGGACATCTGTGCCGCATGCTGACGCAGGCCAATCTGCGCGACGAGAACGAGAAGGGCGCCACGCTGCTGAAGCTGAGCGACCTCCTCGAATGGGGGGACCTGATGTCGCTGGCGGTCCTGCCTGAGCTGTCCGCAAACGCCGAGGTCGGCCTTGCAATGCTTAGCCGGCTGAAGGATCGCTTTGGCGCCGCCCTTCGGCTTGCCGTCTCGCCGGATTATCGCGGCAACGACCGTTTCCGCATCGAGCAGGCGGCGGCGATGGCGGATCGGCTGGGCATGCCGCTGTTGGCGACCAACGACGTCCTCTACCAC
>NZ_RZOI01000379.1:0-5759 GCF_004022645.1 Mesorhizobium sp. M4A.F.Ca.ET.020.02.1.1
CCAGAATGGTCTCGCTGATCTCGATCCCCCATCCGTCCATCCACATACCAAGAATTGAGTGAAGGACATTGCCAGGCCGAAGTTCGGTCTTGTCACCGGGCCGGAGGCTGATGGTGTGTTCGCCCCAATCAGGTGGATAGGCGACTCCGATGGAGTAGCCGATCCGCGACTCCTTTTTCAGTTTATACCGGCTGATGACGCCCCGCCAGGCAGCTTCGACGTCCTCGGCAAGCGTCCCCGGCCTGATCGTCTCCAAGACGGCTTCCATGCCTTCGAGAACTGCCTTGCCAGTGTCAGAGACCTCCTGTGGAGCCTTCCCGAGTTGCATCGTTCTTGCCAGACCAGCCGCGTATCGCCGGGTGACCCCCGCCAGTTCCAGCGCAATCGTTTCATTGTCGCCAAAGCGCCGGTCGCTCCACATGATGTGGGGCGCAGACGCGTTTTCCCCGCCGAGAATAGTGGGCGGCAGGGCTGTGATATCACCCGCATAGGCAGCGGACCCGGCAATCTGGGCAGCCTGAATCTTGGCGATTGCGTCGCATTCCCTGACCCCAGGCGCAATAACGTCATAGGCGGCGGTGACGGCGGCCTCAGCTAGCCTGGATGCCTGTCGCAGATAATCGATCTCGGCATCCGATTTGACGGAACGAATCCAATTGATCAGCAAGTCCGCATCTTCAATGCGGGCATTTGGCAGTCCTGCCACCAGATGCGCATGCGCTTTGGCAGAATAGTAATAGGCTTCCAGTTCGATGCCGATGTTGCCCTTAGCCCACCCACGACGGGTGATCCAATCCGCAATCCAATCCATCGGATGTCGATCGGGGCGTTGCACCAGATCTTCCGGGAAACCAACGATATTGTCGGGCCTCATCCAGGCCGTCAGCAATCCGCCAGCTGCGTCCATCGCCCTTCCGATCCAGACAGGTTCCACGTCGTCTAAGGGCACGATCACGACTTGTGGCGTGTAAAAGGACCAGCCGTCATAGCCAGTGATGTAATGCTGGTTGGCAACATCGTTCACAATGAGAATATCCAAGCCACGCCGCTGCATCTCGGCGCGTATGGTGTTGAGCCTTCGCCTGTATTCCTCTCGGCCGAAAGGCAACTCGATCATTTCTCAACTCCTTTTGGGTTCTCTCATGTCGCGTGTCGTTGACACGCTCGCTTGAAAGCATCTCCAGGCGAGGTAAGGGACCAAATGGGCGCATACCGCGCCAAACAACCGGAGAGTTGCGAACGCTCCGGCGAGATTCCATCGCACGAGCAGGGCTGCCGTTCGCTCCCTAAGCTTGGTTGGAACTTTCATATAGTCGCAAACACGCTCTTCACCGCATCTGCCGTCTTGGAGACGACGATGTCAGCCTCTTCGCGGGTGAGGCAGAGCGGCGGCGCGAAGCCGAGAATATCGCCCTGCGGCATGGCGCGGCCGATGACGCCGCTTGCCGCGAGGGTGGTCGCGACCTGTGGTCCGATCTTCTGCGAGGCGTCGAAGAACACGCGGTCGTCCTTGTCGGCGACGAACTCGAGCGCCGCCAGCATGCCGTCGCCGCGCACCTCACCGACATTTTTGTGGCCGCCGACGGCTTTCGCCAGTTCGGCGCGGAAATAGGCGCCGGTCTCGCCGGCGTTGGTCACCAGGTCCAGCTCGTCGATCAGTTCCAGGTTGGCCACGCCAGCGGCAACGCAGATCGGATGCGCCGAATAAGTCCAGCCGTGGCCGAGCGAGCCGAGCTTGTCGGAACCCTGCACCAGCACTTGCCAGACCTTGTCCGCGACGATGACGCCAGACAGCGGCGCATAGGCCGAGGTCAGGCCCTTAGCGATGGTGATGAGATCCGGCTTGATGCCGTAATGGTCGGAGCCGAACATGGTGCCCAACCGGCCGAAGCCGGTGACCACTTCGTCGGCGACCAGCAGGACATCGTACTTCTTCAGCACCGCCTGGATCTTTTCCCAGTAGAGGGCGGGTGGCGGCACGATGCCGCCGGTACCGAGGATCGGCTCGCCGATGAAAGCGGCGACGGTATCGGGACCTTCGGCGAGGATCATCTCCTCGAGCTTGTCGGCGCAGTATTGCGAAAACTGCTCCTCGCTCAGCGAGCGGTCGGCGCGGCGGAAATAGTAGGGTGCCTCGGTGTGCAGGACCGGCGCACGCGGCAGGTCGAAGGCATTGTGGAACAGGTCGAGGCCGGTCAGCGATCCGGTCATGATGCCGGAGCCGTGATAGCCGCGCCAGCGCGAGATGATCTTCTTCTTCTCGGGCCGGCCGAGCACGTTGTTGTAGTACCAGATCAGCTTGATGTTGGTTTCGTTGGCGTCGGAACCGGAGAGGCCGAAATAGACCCTCGACATGCCTTGCGGCGCGCGGTCGATGATCATCTTGGAAAGCGTGATCGATGCCTCGGTGCCGTGGCCGACATAGGCATGGTAATAGGCGAGGTTCTTGGCCTGTGCGGCGATGGCGTCAGCGATCTTCTGGCGGCCATAGCCGACATTGACGCAGTAGAGCCCGGCGAAGGCATCGATGCTCTTCTTGCCATTGTTGTCCCAGATGGTGACGCCTTCGCCACCGGCGATCACTCGCGTCGGGCTCTCGCCACGCGCATGCGTTCCCATATGGGTCGAGGGATGGAAGAAGTGATCGCGATCCCAGGCGGCGAGTTCGTTTGACTGGTCGAGCATTTTTCTACTCCTGAGGAAAATGTGTCGGGCGCGGCTTACGCCACGTCGAGGCAGAGATATTTGAGATCGGTAAAGGCTTCGAGCCCGTGACGCGAGCCCTCGCGGCCGATGCCGGACTGCTTGACGCCGCCGAACGGGACCGGCGCGCCGGTGATCTTGACGCGGTTGATGGCGACCATGCCATAATCGAGCGCGCGGCCCATGCGCAATTGCCGGCCGCCGCTTTCGGTGACGACATAGGCGACGAGGCCATATTCGGTGGCATTGGCGCGGGCGATAACCTCGTCCTCGCTGTCGAAGGGCGTCACTGCGGCGACCGGACCAAAGGTCTCCTCGCGCATGATCAGCGCGTCGTCGGTGACATCGGCGAGCAGGGTCGGCCGGTAGAACAGCGGCCCGGCCGGATGTCTGCCGCCGCCGGTGAGGCAGCGCGCGCCATGGGCGAGCGCATCGGCGACCTGCTCCTCGACCTTCTTGATGCCGCGCTCGTGCATCAACGGCCCGATGTCGATGTCATCGGCCAGGCCATTGCCGGTCCGCAGCGCCTCGATGCGCCTGGCGAAAGCGGCGCAGAAACGATCGTAGATCGGACGCTGGACGTAGATGCGGTTGGCGGCAAGGCAATCCTGGCCGGAAGTGGCGAATTTGGCGTCGATGGCGATGGTCACCGCCTTGTCGAGATCGGCATCGGCGAAGACGATCAGCGGCGCGTGACCGCCAAGCTCCATAACCAGCCGCTTCATCGTCGGCGCGCTTTGCGCGGCGATAAGCCTGCCGATCTCGGTCGAGCCGGTGAAGCTCATAGCGCGGACGCGCGGATCTTCGCACATCCGCCCAACGATGGTCGAAGCCTTGCCTGTGAGAACGTTGAAGACGCCAGCCGGCAGGCCGGCGCGTTCGCCGAGCTCGGCCAGCGCCAGTGCCGACAGCGGCGTTTCCGACGAAGGATGCGCGACAATCGTGCAGCCGGCAGCAAGCGCGGCCGCCGCCTTGCGGGTCAGCATGGCTGCGGGAAAATTCCACGGCGTGACGACGCCGACGACGCCGAGCGGTTCGCGCCGCACCATCATCTCGGCGTTTGGCAAATGGCTGGTGACGCTTTCGGCGTTGAGGCGCTTTGCCTCCTCGGCATACCACTCGACGAAGGAGGCGGCGTAATCGATCTCGCCGAGCGATTCCTTCAGCGGCTTGCCTTGTTCCAGCGTCATCAGCAGGGCCAGATCATTTTTGGCGGCGGCGATCAGATCGAACCATTTGCGCAAGATTTTCGAACGTTCCTGCGGCAGCAATGCGCGCCAGGCGGGAAAGGCGCGCGATGCCGCATCGATCGCCGACGTCGTCTGCCGGGCATCGAGCGCGGCAACGAAAGCGACGGTGGATCCGGTGGCCGGATCGGTCACCTCGAAACTCTCCGCGGTCTCGCTTGCCGTCCAGTGGCCATCGACATAGGCGAGTTCACGCAGCAGCCGTCGGTCGGCGAGGCGATCAAGCGCTTCATGGCGCTGCGAGCGGGCAAAATGTGCGGACATCATCGGGCTCCCGGTTCGGGTGACGCCGCAAGACTATCTCTGCCGCGCAAACAGAGAGGCTGTTTCGGTGCCTGCACGTAGAGAGATTGTCTCTATTGCATCGCCCGGGCAGACGATCTCTCCGGTATCAGGAAGATGCCGGCAACAGATCCGCCACTGGCAGCACACTCTCCTCCTTCACCGTCTTGGTGACGATGTAGGTGAAATAGCGGTCGATGCCGATCTCGCGTTCGAGCAGGGTGTCGACCAGCCGCTGGTAGGCGTCGATGTCGCGCGCCATCACCCTCAGCAGGTAATCGACGCCGCCACCCACCGACCAGCAGGCGACGATTTCGGGGACGTCGCGGATGACGCGCTCAAAACGGTCGAAATCGGCTTGGCGGTGGCTGGCCAGCGTCACCTCCATCAGCACGATGGCGACCGGCGCGACGGCGCGCATTGCAACCCTGGCGTGATAGCCGGAGACGATGCCGGCCTTTTCCAGCTTGCGCAGCCGCATCCAGCACGGCGTCGGCGACAGGCCGACCTTGTCGGCGAGCGCCAGCTTGGTGATGCGCCCATCGCGCTGGACCGCGTCGAGGATTTTGAGGTCGATCGGATCGAGTTTCGCTGCAATCATCAGCGTCCAGCTTTCTTTGACTATGGCGTACGCATCCAGTAGCCGTCTTGCGAAGTGACGCGGATCACCAGCCGGCCGTGCGTGGCGGAAATGGCCTCGACATTGGCCCTGCCAAGCGCGATTTCAGCGGACAAGATGGACTCACGAATATCACGCCAAGCCAACTGCGCGCCCGCTATGGCGTAACATTTGCGCGGCGGGCTGGCCTACAGCCCTGAACAGGCGGCCTATCGCGCGAGCGAGATTGGCAGCGACTGCTGGGGTGGTGAAGGCGCATGTCTCCAACTCCGGTGCCCGCGGCAAGGCCGGCGGCATCACGTTCTGCTCGTTCGACCACGAGATCATCGAGGCAGCCGACGAAAAAATCCACCTATGCAGCTCTGTTGCGTACTGAAATGACAGCGGCAACGACCTGACCAAAGCTTGATGGGGTCGGCACGATTGCCACCCCGGCGTCACGCAGGATTTCGACCTTTTCCTGCGCCGACTCGCCAAAGGCAGAGATGATGGCGCCGGCATGCCCCATTCGCTTGCCCTTCGGCGCTGAAAGACCGGCGATATAAGCGATCACCGGCTTCTTCATGTTGTCGCGCGCCCACAGCGCAGCCTCGGCTTCCTGGGGGCCGCCGATCTCGCCGATCATCACCACGGCGTCGGTCTCATCATCCTTCTCGAAAAGCTCAAGTATGTCACGGAAGGAAGAGCCGTTGATCGGATCGCCGCCGATGCCGACGCTGGTCGACACGCCGATGCCCACGGCTTTCATCTGGGAGGCCGCCTCATAGCCGAGCGTTCCCGAACGCCCGACGATGCCGACGCGGCCGGGCAAATAGATCGACCCCGGCATGATACCCATCAGCGCCTGGCCGGGCGATATGATGCCGGCGCAATTGGGTCCAATCAACCGCAGCCGATCCTCATAGCGA
>NZ_RZOI01000037.1:0-19034 GCF_004022645.1 Mesorhizobium sp. M4A.F.Ca.ET.020.02.1.1
GGGTTGGCATGGGTGTGGGGTCGGGATTGGGAAGAATTGCCGTCATGTGATGTCCCTGCGCTCGGCCTCTCAGGCGCTATCATTCAGGCTCGACGTTAATGGGCGATACAGGCGGAACGGTCGCGCTCGCGTATGGTTCCGATCCGGCCCTACGCGCCGGCCGCGGCATGGGCCGAGCCATGCTCGAAAATGATTCACGACGCAGCCCGTTCGGGGCTTGCCGACCTCCAGCGGCGCCATAATTCCACAAGGGGGTGGGTCATCTGCTGAAACAGGAGGCGGCCGTGAAACACCAGACCGTAGACCAACTCAATGCCGTTGCCGACGTCCATGCCGAGGCGACGTATCTCTTCGCAACCCGCGGCCAGCGCCTCGAACGCTGGGCGCAACTTCTGGAGCAGGATCCCGACCGGCGCCTCGGGGCGCTCGCCGGCACCGAATACACGGCTCCCGACCTGCGCGACAGGATGCGCGCTTCGGGATCGCCGATCACGGTCGCCTTCGAGGATCCGGTCTTTCGCGCTCAGGGCCTGGCCGATGACAGCTACGGCGAAGCCAGGCGCTTCTTCGAGCTGAGCGACTGGCAGTTGCATGAGATCGTCTGCCATTGCCATGTCGGCGCGACGCTGCCGGCCAGATGGGCGGCCTCTCGCGTACGCGCGGCGAACTCGCCGGGATCCGGCTTCTTCGCCTGGCTGCGCGGCGTGTTCATGCACTGACGTAGCAGGCGAGCAGCGCGTCGATGCCGGCTCTGGTTAGACCTCGACCGGAGCCACTCGATCGAGTTAGCGAGATCGCGGCCAATATGGTTCCGCAGTTTATTGCGGTCGTCGGTCGGGTCGGCGCCTTCCCCCGGGGCGCTTGTCATGTTGTCGTTTGGATGATCAGCGTCAGCGTGCCATCATAATCGATGTTGGCAGCGACGACCTGCGAGGAGCTGAGCCCGTTGGCCTGCAAGACCGACAGTGCCTGCGGCGAGGCGTCGACTGAACGCTGCAATTTCAAGAGATCCTCGGCGCTGGTCTCGGTGATCACGGCCTCCGCCTGCGCCTTGATTTCCGCCGGCAGGTCCTCGACCGCCACCAGGGCGATATTGGTGAAATCCTGTGCGGAGAGATCCTGATCGGGCGCCGTCTGGTCCGGCAGCGGCTCTTGCGCAGGGGGCAGGTTCTGGGGCCGCTGCGGCTCCGCGATCTGCGCCGAGACCGGTAGCGCCAGGGCGAGCGCCGAGAGCGTGACGATCATCGTCAACATCCGCATTGTCTTTCCTTCCATTCTCTCGGGGTGGGTTCCTTGCGTCACAACACTTCGACCGACCGATGGTTCCCGATGATGAAGGCTTCAGCGCGGAGCCGCCACCCGACAGCGTCATCTGGTTGAAGATGGAACGTTTCGGACAGGCGTTCATTCTTCCTGATCACCGCATTGGCGAGGGCGCTGCAACGCGAGGAGAGAATCATGAAAATCAGGGATTGCATGACGCAGGCCGTTCGGGTCGCCAGTCCGGACCAGACCTTGCGCGACGCGGCTCGGGCCATGGCCGATCTTGACGCCGGTGTTTTGCCCGTCGGCGAGAATGACCGGCTGGTCGGAATGATCACCGATCGCGACATTGCCGTTCGCGGCGTGGCGGAAGGCAAGGGGCCCGATACGAAGATCAGGGAAGTGATGAGCGCGGAGGTGAAATACTGCTTCGACGACCAGGAAGTGGACGATATCCTGCGCAACATGGGCGACCTCAAGCTGCGGCGGATGCCTGTCATCAGTCGCGAGCACCGGCTGGTCGGCATCATTTCGCTCGGCGATCTCGCCACCGCCGGCAATACTGAATGGGCTGGCGAGGCGCTTGGCGGCATTTCGCAGCCGGGCGGCGAGCATTCGCAGACCGCGCACTGACGGACCACGCCAGCGGCTCGAAATCGACCCGTCAGCGCCAGCCGAGGGCCGGCGCGACGAATTTGAGGATCGCCTCGATCACATGCGTATTGTAGGCGACGCCAAGCTGGTTGGGCACGGTGAGAAGCAGCGTGTCGGCCTCGGCGATCGCTTCGTCCGCCCTCAGCTGTTCTATGAGCACATCCGGCTCGGCCGCATAGGTGCGGCCGAAGACGGCACGCTTCTCGGGTTCGATATAGCCGAAATGATCCTCGTCCTCGCTGCCGCCGAAATAGGCGCGGTCCATGTCGTTGACCAGCGCGAAGATGCTGCGGCTCACCGAGACGCGCGGCTCGCGGCTGTGGCCGGCCTCCGCCCACGCCTTGCGGAAGGCGCGGATTTGCTCGGCCTGCTGGATATGGAGCGGCTGGCCGCTTTCGTCGAATTTGAGCGTCGAGCTCTGCAGGTTCATGCCCAACTTTGCCGCCCATTCCGCCGTGGCGTTGGTGGCCGCGCCCCACCAGATCCTGTCGCGCAGGCCCTCTGACAAAGGCTCCAGGCGCAGCAGGCCCGGCGGATTGGGGAACATCGGCCGCGGATTGGGTTGGGCAAAGCCATGGCCGCGCAGCACCTCGAGGAAGACCTCGGCGTGGCGCCTGGCCATGTCGGCATCGCTCTTGCCCTCCTCGGGCACGTAACCGAAATAGCGCCAGCCATCGATCACCTGCTCCGGCGAGCCGCGGCTGATGCCAAGCTGCAGCCGGCCGCCGGCGATGAGGTCGGCGGCGCCGGCGTCCTCGACCATGTAGAGCGGGTTCTCGTAGCGCATATCGATGACGGCGGTGCCGAGCTCGATGCGGCGCGTCCTGGCGCCGGCGGCGGCCAGCAGCGGAAAGGGCGAGGCGAGCTGGCGGGCGAAATGGTGGACGCGGAAATAGGCGCCGTCGGCGCCCAGCTCCTCGGCGGCGACGGCAAGGTCGATCGACTGGAGCAGCGCGTCGGCCGCCGAGCGCGTCCCCGACTGCGGCGACGGCGACCAATGTCCGAACGACAGAAAGCCAATTTTCTTCATGGGATTACCGGATGCGGGGTGGGCGGATTATGCGGGGTATGATGGCACATAGGCCTTCTGGCGGAGAGAGCGTCTTTCGATCATAGGCCTATAACATTGAAAATATTCATCTTTTTGCTGCGCAATTAGTTACACGGCCGGGCGACAGAGGTCACGGGTTCTATAAGCTCGCTGCTCCGAGTCCGTCCACCCGTTTTGAGCGGTATCCGAGGGTCGCGCGCGCAAGGAATGTCAGGATCGCCATTTCCTGCAAGCAGACATTGCGGGCACGAAGTTGGAGGTCGAGGTTGCGCGTATCCATTCCTATTTGCGTACGATCATATCATCCGGTTGATCCAGAAGCGGGCGCCCCTTCGCTGAATTTCCAGCCTAGGCCAGGTCATCTGTCCTGAACGGTCATGACGAGGCGACGCGGGACACCGCGCCACCTCGTCATTGCAACTCTCGCTGACGGTTCGAACTAGTCAACCCACTTGGCCGGTCCACGGAACTCGATCCCATAGCGGCTCGCGAGTTCCGCCACTTCGGTCATCTGATCAGGAATGGCCAGTTCGCGTGCGGCCGCCTCGACGAAGAACTCCTCCAGCCCGCCGGGCGTCAAAATCGTAAGGTTGCGGCCTGGCTCGGCACTCGCAACGCGGAACGTGTGTGGTACGCCGCAGGGTAGGAAGATCGACGCGCCCGCGGGCACCATCATGAACTGACCGTCGAGCCAGAATTCGTAGGTGCCCTCGATCACGTGGATCACTTCGTCCTCATTGTGGTGCACATGCACGGGCGGGCCGCCGCGCGAGGGCACGATGGATTCGAAGACGCTGACTATGCCGCCGCTTTGGTATCTGCCGACATTGATCCTGTAGACCGTGTCCATCCATTTGACAGTGCGCGCTGCGCGCACCGAGCCTGGGGCGATGTCCATCGCGTTTCCCTTTCCATGTTCGGTCAACTAGGGTCGGTGCTGCAGCAACGTTTGCATTGTTAGAACAATGATCCGACTGGCGGAAATCGAATGATCGTATTCGGGATATTGGCGCCGTGAATTTGGCCGCGTTCGATCTCAATCTGTTGCGCGTTTTCGACGCCATGATGCTGGAGCGAAGTACGGTACGCGCCGGGGAACGGGTCGGCCTGTCGCAGCCGGCGGTCAGCTCGGCGCTCGGGCGCCTGCGCTCCATCCTCGGCGACGAGCTTTTCGTGCGCGACGGCAACCGCATGATGCCAACACCGCGCGCGCTCCAGCTGAAGGAGCCGGTGCGCCAGGCATTGGTGCAAATCGAATTGGCTCTAACGGCAAACGCAACGTTCGATCCTCGGACGTCGACCCGGTCCTTCATGCTGATCGGATCGGACTATTTCTCGGCTTTGCTCATGCCGAAGCTGGCGGCAAAGGTGGCGCCCGTTGCGCCGTCGATCACCCTCCAGATGATAGATCACCCTTCGACAGACGTTTTCGGCCTGCTGAGCGACGACAGGGCCGACATCGCGTTGGACCGGGCACTTGAGACGCCGGAGTGGATCGTCAGCCACAAGCTGTTCCGTTCCTGGCTTGTTTGCATCGCCCGCCGTGGGCATCCGTTGCTGGGGCCAAAGGGCATCAAGCCTGGAGAGACCATTCCTGCCGACGTTTTCTGCGCCATCCCGCAGGTGTTGCGTTCGGCCGACGGGGCCAAGACTGGAACCATAGATCCTGCGCTCGAAAGGCTCGGCCTGTCACGCAAGGTCGCCATGACCGTTCCGCATTTCCAGGCCGTGGCGCTCGCCGTAGCAACGAGCGAGCTACTCGGCAGCATCCCGGCTCACTTTGCGCGTCTGGTGGCCGAACGTCTCGATTTGGATATTTTCATACCACCGATGGAACCGCCGGCTATGGACGTCACAATGTACTGGCACCGCCGATTTGATCGCGACGCCGGGAACGCTTGGCTCCGTGAGCAACTGGTGGCTGTTGCTTCGTTTGATCCGTAGGCTTTTGTGCATTGGCATCTCAACGTCCGCCATCGTTGTTCCCTCAACCACAAGCGGACCTACTGCTCTCGGCCCAAGCAGGACGCTGACCACCTCGAGGTTAAGCGACGCGATGGCGGACCAAGCGGTCCTGACAGTTTGTTACACAGATCAACACTTTGACCTTGAAGTGCTTCTATGGCGAAGGTTCAAAGCAATCCGCTTTGCGCAGCATCTCGGTCGTCGCGTGGCATTGCCCTCATAGTCAAAAGACGAGCCTATACCCTGACGAGAGCAAGGCGGCGATCCAAAGCAATGCGCTCTTCAGTCGGGAAGGCCAGCCTTGCGATAGCCTTCGACGAAGCGCTGGAGCACTTCCTCGTCGTCGAATGGCTGCGATGTTGCCCAATGCCTGATGCTGAAATGGGGATTGCTCATCATGAAGAATTCCGCTTCCTGACGGGCTTCATCCAGGCGCCCGACCTGCGTGAGGGCTGCCGCCAGCATGCGCCGCGACGTGGTGCGGTAGGTTTCCGGTTTGCGTAAAGCCTCGACCGCGGATTGATAGTCGCCGAGCGCATAATAGGCTTGGCCTGCCATCCAATAGTACCACCCCGGTGGGTGCGGATTGAGCCGCAAAGCCCGCTTCACGAATTCGACGCCCTTGACCGCGTCGCCCCTCAAGGTGATGAGATCCGAGCGCATCGCCCATGCATCGGCATGATTGGGATCGAGCCTGAAGGTCGCCTCGAATTCGGCATCCGATTCCGCGTATCGCCGTTCGTGACCAAGTATGATGCCCAGCCCCCAGCGGTTCCCGGCATCGTTAGGGTCGAGCGCCACAGCCCGTTGCGCTTCAGCCAGCGCGCGAGGCTGGTTGGTTTCCTTCGGCTCGTTCCAGAACAGCCAGCCAAGCCAAAGATTGAGGGCCAGCAAGCTATGTGCCTCGGCATAGTCGGGATCGAGTCCGATCGCCCTTTCCAGGAGCATGCGCGCTTCCCGCGCGCCTAACCCGGTCTGAAAACTGACGCCGCGGGCTCGCACGCAGAGGTCATAGGCTTCGAGACTTGACGGCCGTTTGCGCGCCGGCTGTCCGGCCAATCGGCCGACAAGGGCTTCGACGATCTTGGCCGTGACCTCGTCCTGCACTGCAAAGATATCCTCGAGGCTGCTGTCGTAGCGCTCGGCCCAGATATGATCGCCGCCGATCGCGTCGATCAACTGCGCGTTGATGCGCACGCGCGCTGCAGCGCGCCGGGCGCTGCCTTCAACCACATAGCGCACCCCAAGATCACGCGCGGCCAAACGCACATCGACCGACCTCCCCTTGTAAGCAAAGGTCGAGTTGCGCGCGATGACGAAGAGGCCGGCTGAGCGAGACAGGTCGGTGATCAGGTCTTCGGTCAAGCCGTCGACAAAGGTTTCCTGCTCCGGATCGTTGCTCATGTTGGTGAAAGGCAAAACCGCGATTGAGGGCTTGTCGGGCAATTCCAGCGATGCCAGTCGCCCGACCGGAGCCGCTCTCGGAAGCTGCAGGTTCACGCGATAGCAGTATATCGGCTCGGCTATGTTCTTCACCCGCTGCTCGCCCATGGGCTCGAACGCAAACGCCAGCTTCTGCCTGACCTCCTTGGACACCTTCTCCGAAACGCAGATGCCACCGGGCTCGGCGAGTTGTTGGAGGCGCGACGCCACATTCACGCCCTCGCCATAGCGATCGTCCCCTTCGACGATCACTTCCCCAAGGTTGATCCCGATCCGGACTTCGAAGCGCTGGTCTTCGGCGACGCTCGCGTTACGTTCCGCCATGCCGCGCTGAAGCGTGACCGCGCATTCGACCGCATCTACCACGCTGCCGAACTCCGCCAGCAGGCCGTCTCCCATCAGCTTGAAGATTCGCCCGTGTCGCGTCTCGATTTCCGGCTCGAACAGCTCTTTGCGGCCACGTTTCAGCCGATCGAATGTGCCCGCTTCATCCGCCTCCATGAGCGCCGAGTACCCTACGACATCGATGGCAAGGATGGCAGCGAGCTTCCGCTCCATGTTGGGCCCCAGTCAAGATTCGCGACACGCAAGCCGCAGGCCCGAGGCAGTTAGGGACCGGCGCTTCCAGCGTGCCCTCACCGGCCTATCATACCACAGATCACGCTTCTTGAGGCTATGCTCGCGCGACGCCTTGGCGACCCTACCGCAGCGCCACCGACGAGCGAGTCCCACCTTCCCTGCCGCTTGTTCGCGGCAGTTGCCTCGCAATCGGACCGTGACGGCTTCGGGTCCAATCCAGGGCCTCAGCTCCATCGGTTTAAATGTCCGCTACTCGCTTCGCGTACGCCAGAAGCGGTCGGTCCGCCCTGAGCGACGCCATGGATGACGCGGGATCGCTTGTACGGCGCCCTACGGCGAGTTGTGCCGGGCCGACGCCACCCACGGTGCGGTCTTTGCGATCTCGGTGCGTTCCCAACTCGTGATCGATGCGCCAGCCTGGCAGCGCTATTCCGGCAGCCCCGCCTTTCGCAAACCTTCTGCAAGCAGAGCCATATGGGCTGGGACGGCTGAAACGAAGTCGGCGAGATTGGAAATTCGTTGGCCCGGATCGAGGGCGAGAATTCGGCTCACGACCTTTTGCGCATCCTCGGTTCGGCCGGCGTGAGCATAGCTTGCAGCGGCAAAGCGCAACGACGGCAAAAAGTCCGGCTTTTCCCGCAACGACCTTTCAGCCCAAGATGATGCCTCCTCAAATCGACCAGCGAAGAGATGAGCCACTGCAACCGCATTCTGCATGTCGAACATGAGCGGGTCGACTGGGCTCATGCGTATCGCAGTCGCCAGGTGCCGAAGTGAGGTTTCCGTATCGCCGAGGTCGGCTCTGATCCAGCCGCTGAATAGCCACGCGGTAGCCAGGTTCGGATTGAGCGCAAGCGCGCGATCAATGAACGCTGCCCCGCTATTGTTGTCGCCCACGACGTAGGCGAGCGCGGTCCCGCCGCGGGAAAGAGCGATCGCGTCATCCCTGCCCAAATCCACGGCCTTCAGAGCCAGGCGCTCGGTTTCGGCGGTTTCTTGCTTGCGATCCGTCATCCGACCGTTCGCCTTGCGAATGACGGCACACCAGGCGGCCATGCCGTATGCCGAGGCAAATTCAGGGTCGAGTTCGATGGCCTTGTAAAACAACTGGAGGGCGTTTGCGGTGGATTCCCTGGTCAACTGGTGGAGGCTTGCTATCCCGCGCAGATAGTAGTCGTAAGCGTCAAGGTGCTCGGTCGGCTTGCGCTTGGCCCGCTCGATCTCTGCCTGTTCCAGCTTCGGAGCGATCGCTCCGACGACGCTCCTGGTCACTTCCTCCTGCAGCTCAAAAACGTCCTCCAGCTCGCCGTCGAAATGGTCGGCCCATAGATGTGCTCCCGTTGTCGCGTCGATAAGCTGCCCGGTGATGCGAACCCTGCTCGCCGCCTTGCGCACGCTCCCTTCAAGCACGTAGCGCACACCAAGCTCGCGTCCGACCTGCTTAATGTCCACTGCCCGTCCCTTGTAGGTAAAGCTCGAGTTGCGCGCGATGACGAACAGCCAGCGCGTCCGGGACAGCGCGGTGATGATCTCCTCCACCATGCCGTCTGCGAAGTAGCCCTGCTCGGGGTCGCCACTCATGTTGTCGAATGGCAAGACCGCGATGGACGGTTTTTCGGGAAGCATCAGCCTCTCCCTTGTCGAGAATACCGGAGTTGGTTTTGCTCGACTGACCTGATAGGCGCGCACCGCCTCCACGATGTTGTGGACCTGATGGCTACCGAGGTCGGTGTAGGCATAGTCTAGTTTACCCTTTACCTGCTCGTAGACGTTGCTCGCGACGCAGACGCCGCCAGCCTCTGCAAGCTTCTCGATCCGCGCGGCGATGTTCACACCATCACCGTAGATTGTGTCGTCCTCTGCAATCACGTCGCCCAAATTCAGGCCCATGCGGAAAGTCATGCGCTTGTCTTCGGGCAAACTTGCATTGTGAGCGGCCAATCCCTCCTGGGCTTCGACCGCGCATTGTACCGCGTCGACCGCGCTGGCAAATTCGACAAGCAGACTGTCGCCGGCGGAACCAACGATGCGTCCATGGGCCTGCGCGATCCTAGGCTCGATCACCTCGGCGCGAAGGTGCTTCAACTGCGTGAGTGTGCCAACCTCGTCGGCTCCCATGAGGCGGCTGTAGCCGACGACGTCGGCAGCAAGGATTGCGGTGAGGCGTCGCTCCATACTTGTGTCCTGCCTCTTCCGTAGGTCGAAGCTCCGGGCGGCGAGCGTATTCTAGTCCTACCTCGAATGCGAGCGTGCAGTGCCGGCGCCGACAGCGATCAACTCACCACGTTTCTTGGGCCATTCCTCACACGGCGTCGTTTATGGTCCGATCGCGGGTGCTGCCGACGGGCTACTTTGGGTCAGGTCACGACTATGTCCCCGTTCAACCGAACGTCCGCTTTTGAACAACCGCAGCCTGAACCTGCCAGTCCGCCCTCGGCCCCAAAACAGGGCGCTGACCTCCTCGAGGTTGAGCGACGCCATGGCGGACTATGCGGATTCCTGACCGTAGGTTACACAGACTAACGACGCTTCGACCTTGAAGCGCTTCTATGAGTTAACTAACTATTTGAAATAATTAACTTATTAGAAAAATTCTGGCGGAGAGAGCGGGATTCGAACCCGCGTTACGGTTTCCCGTAAACACACTTTCCAGGCGTGCGCCTTCAACCACTCGGCCACCTCTCCGTCCTTGCACGAGCGCACCGGCTGGTTTTGCCGCGCGGGTTGGGGATATGCAGTCCCTTGGGAATTTCGCGCGGTATTTCCGCACCTCGAGCGCCCTCAACCGGCGGACACTCAATCCCGGCGCCCATAGCCGTCGAAGCAAGAGGCGCGGGGCTCATCTAGTCGATCCCGCGGCGAATGCCAAGCCATAATGGCGCTTTGTCGGCTTTGCCGCATAAGGGACCGTTCGCGCGGCCGCCGCCACGGCTTTGCCACGCCCCGCGGCCGAATGATGTGCACAGACCGGGCGGCACAGCCTGTCATTGCTTGACTTCGCCATCCGTCCGCTGTCCTTGTGGACACAAGGCTTTGCGGGGGCACAGTCCGGAGATGACTTCGACCAACCAGGGGCCGGCGGCGCGGCCGGAGAGCGGGCTGTCCTACGTGCCCGTGGCGTGGCTCGTCATCGTCATGGCCAGGTCGGTCTATGGCCTGATGTCGACATGGCGGTTGGTCGGCGATTCCAGCCTGCCGGAAAGCGTCTTCTTCCTTATCTATGGCGGCCTTGTCGCAGGCATCGTCACCATCCTTTGGGGGCTTTACCTGCTCGGTCTTGCCTTCAATCGCTCGGCGCGCTTCCCGCCCCATTTCACCATCTGGCAGGTCGCGACCATCCTTTGGCTGCTGGCGCAGCAGGCCTATGTGCTACTGACGCCCGACTTCGTCTTCTCGGCGAGGAGCCTTGTCTTTACCGGCGGCGAGATCGCGATCGGCCTGCTTTGCCTCTACCTGCTGCGCCGCGGTGCCGGTGCCGATGCGGTCTATGCCAATGCGGAAACCGAGAGCCCGCCGGTGCTGGTTTCGGTGGTGGCGGCCTTGCTCGGCATCATCCTTGGCGCGGCGATCGGCGCCTGCGCCGGCTTTGCCGCGGGCTCGCTGATCGCGGATGCCAGCGACATGAGCTGCTTCGAGGGCGCCTGCGGCTATTTCGCCGTGTTCATCGGCCTCGCCGGGCTGATCATCGGCGCCATCGCTGGCGGGGTATTCGCGGTCTGGCGCGTCAATCGACGCAAACGCAAGCCGGCGGTATAGCTCAAATTCGTGTGTGACGATTGCCGGCGGCGCGCGCTCGCTCTATTTCTCTGACGGGGAAGGGACGAAACCCGGGTCTGTGACGGCCCGGTTTCGTCTTGGGGAGGAAGTCTCGATGCTACGTTTCATCTTTCGTCTCGCGGCGATGGTCGCGCTTTCGGTTTCCGTCATCATGGCGGTGGTCGACGTGACGCGCTCGGTGGCGGCCTCGGCGCTGGTCATGACCCCGCTCAATACGAGTTGGTTGGCGGTATCACCCGACACCCGCGCAGGCTTCGAGACCTACGTGCGCGACAAGGCCAGCCCGCTTCTCTGGGACGGCGTCATTGCCTGGGTGCTCGGCCAGCCCGGTTTCGCGGTGTTCGCGATGGTGGCCTTCCTGTTTTATGCCATCGGTTACCGGCGGCAGCGGCGGGGCGGCGCGTTCGCTCCGACCTGATGGTCCGCGGTATGCCATCCGACGCCCAAGCCGGCCGGCGAACCGAATGATGCGCCGCGCCGCATGCCGGCGCGATGCTTTTCCAAAAGGTCAAAATTCCACGTGAATTTTGTTTCGGGCCGTGCCAGATTGGCCGCGAGCGGGAGGGGCATACTTCCTGCCAGACGTCGTCTGCCCGCCGGAGAACCGGGCTGGCAGGCGGTGCGTAACGGAAAAATAACCGACAGGGTGTGGATCACATGAAACGTATCGTTCTTGGCCTTTTGGCCGCAACCGCAATGGTTCTTCCGGCTTTCGCCGCGGATATCCAGCCGGCGATTCTCTACGATCTCGGCGGCAAGTTCGACAAATCGTTCAACGAGGCATCCTATAACGGCGCTGAGAAGTTCAAGACCGAGACCGGCATCGCCTATGTCGAATTCGAAGTCTCCAACGCCACCCAGCGCGAGCAGGCGCTGCGCCGCTTCGCCGAGGACGGCCGCAATCCGATCGTCATGGCCGGCTTCTCCTGGGCGGACGCACTGGACAAGATTGCCACCGAATTTCCCGGCACCAAGTTCGCCATCATCGACATGGTCGTCGACAAGCCCAACGTCCGCTCCGTCGTCTACAAGGAGCAGGAAGGCTCCTATCTCGTCGGCGTTATGGCGGCGATGGCCTCGAAGTCCAAGAAGGTCGGCTTCATCGGCGGCATGGACATCCCGCTGATCCGCAAGTTCGGCTGCGGCTATGTCGGCGGTGCCAAGTCGGCCGGCGCCACCGAGGTGATCCAGAACATGGCTGGCGACACGCCGGCCGCCTGGAACGATCCGGCCAAGGGCGGTGAGATCGCCAAGACGCAGATCGACCAGGGCGCCGACGTGATCTACGCGGCGGCCGGCGGAACCGGCGTCGGCGTGCTGCAGGCGGCGGCCGATTCCGGCAAGCTCGGCATCGGCGTCGATTCCAACCAGAACGGGCTGCAGCCCGGCAAGGTGCTGACCTCGATGGTCAAGCGCGTCGACGTCGCCGTCTACAACACCTTCATGGATGCCAAGAACGACAAGTTCACCGCCGGCATCAACGACCTCGGCCTCAAGGAAGGCGGCGTCGACTACGCCATGGACGACAACAACAAGGCGCTCGTCGACGATGCCATGAAGACAGCAGTCGAAAAGGCAAAGGCCGACATCATCGCCGGCACCGTCAAGGTGCACGACTACATGTCGGACAATGCCTGCCCGTATTGATCGGCGCTGATCTTCAGCAATGCGGACCGCCGGGTGCAAACCCGGCGGTCTTGTTTTTCGCGGAATGCATAGTCATGGCAGAAGTGTGCCCTCGGCTGACCAAGCGCCGGTCAGGTAGCCGAGCGCGAAGGCGGCCACCAGCGCCATGGCAACGACAAACCCGCGCCGGCCGCCAAGGGCGTGCAGGCCGACGTCGTAGGGCGGACGCTCCAGCCTGCGAATGACGGGTGGCCGCGCTTCCGCGCGGCTGTCGCCGCTGCCAACGCCGGCAAGCCGCATCTGCGGCAATTCGGCGATGCGCTGGGTGAACAGATTCCAGCGTTTGTCGGTCGCCCCGTCCGCCGGCGCGGCGGGGTCGAAGGCACGCATGCGCTCGGCCAGGCGCTGCACCGCGTCGCGGAAGGCGGGGTCGATTTCGAGGTCGCGTTCGGCGCGCCGGCGCTCGATGTCGTTCATCAGGCCGAACACATAGTCGCCGGCGCGGGCGATGCGGTCGCTTTCACTGGCCATCACGCTTCTCCCTCCCTCACCAATGCGGCGGCTTGGTGACCGGCACGTCGGACGCGGCCTGCTCCTCCAGGGCCAGGAAGCGGTCGGTGAGCGCGCTGAGCTTACGTTCCATTCGCTCGATCACCTTCCACTGCTCGGCGATCTGGCCTGAAAGTTCCTCGATGGTCTTTTCCTGCTCGGCGGCGCGGATTTCCAGCGTCGTCAGCCGGTCGGCAGGCATGATCATTTCAAAACCCCGGTCAGTTGCGCTCACAGGCGACGTATCCGTCGCGTTCCCCACATTAGCGAATGTGAAGGTCCCGGCCACGTTCGAAATTGACAAGCGCGCGGGGATTTGTCGAGAGTGGACAACCCTCCGGCCAATTGGCACGGGCGGGGCAGCATGCTAGGCGTTTTGACCAAGCGATAAAAAAACTGAGTGGGACAGGCTGCATGGCGCAAGCCGCAATCGAGCTGATCGGCATCAACAAGAGTTTTGGCGCCGTGCGCGCCAACCGCGATATCAATCTGGAGGTCGCGCGCGGCACCATCCACGGCATTGTCGGCGAGAACGGCGCCGGCAAGTCGACGCTGATGTCGATTCTGTACGGCTTCTACCAGGCCGACAGCGGCGAGATCCGCGTCGGCGGCCAGCCGGCGTCGATCAAAACGCCGAATGACGCCATCGCGCTCGGCATCGGCATGGTGCACCAGCATTTCATGCTGGTCGACAATTTCTCGGTGCTGGAAAACGTCATCCTCGGCGCCGAGAGCGACGCATTGCTGAAGAGCAGCATCGCCAAGGCGCGCTCGGAGCTGGAGCGGCTGGAACGCGAATACGGGCTGGAAGTCGATCCCGACGCGATCATCGAGGAACTGCCCGTCGGCCTGCAGCAGCGCGTCGAAATCCTCAAGGCGCTCTATCGCGGCGCCGAGATCCTGATCCTCGACGAGCCGACCGGCGTCTTGACGCCGGCCGAGGCAGACCATCTGTTCCGCATCCTCAAACAGCTGAAGGATCAGGGCAAGACGGTGGTGCTGATCACCCACAAGCTGCGCGAGATCATGGCCATCACCGACACGGTCTCGGTGATGCGCCAGGGCACGATGGTGGCAACCAGGGTGACAAAGGAGACCACGGTCGGGGAACTGGCCGAGCTGATGGTCGGACGGGGTGTGCTGCTCAGGGTGGAGAAGGGCGAGGCGGAAGCCGGCGCCGTCAAGCTCGCGGTCAAGAACCTGACGGTCAAGGATTCGCGCGGCGTCACCATGGTCGACGACGTCTCCTTCGACCTGCGCGCCGGCGAGATCGTCGGCATCGCCGGCGTCGCCGGCAACGGGCAGTCCGAACTGCTCGAGGCGATTTCCGGCATCCGCCAT
This sequence comes from Mesorhizobium sp. M4A.F.Ca.ET.020.02.1.1, assembly GCF_004022645.1. Classification (NCBI taxonomy): domain Bacteria; kingdom Pseudomonadati; phylum Pseudomonadota; class Alphaproteobacteria; order Hyphomicrobiales; family Phyllobacteriaceae; genus Mesorhizobium; species Mesorhizobium sp. M4A.F.Ca.ET.020.02.1.1. The sequence continues at coordinate 14,249 of NZ_RZOI01000037.1, forward strand.
GCCGTCTCCGGCTCGGTCATGCTCGACGGCAAGCCGATCGACCTGACCGGCAAGGCCGATCCCGGCGAACTGCGCGACCGCGGGCTCGCCCATGTGCCGGAGGACCGGCACCATGTCGGCCTGGTGCTGGCCTTCGAGGAGAACGAGAACTCGATCCTCGGCTATCACGATGACGAGCGCTATCTGAAGGGGCCGCTGCTCGACATCGACGCCATCCGCAACAACGCCAAGGACAAGATCGCCAAATACGACATCCGCCCCGCCGACTGCCGGCTGAAAACGGCCAATTTCTCCGGCGGCAACCAGCAGAAGATCGTGCTGGCGCGGGAAATGGAGCAGGATCCGGGCGTGCTGATCGTCGGCCAGCCGACGCGCGGCGTCGATGTCGGCGCAATCGAATTCATCCACAAGCGGCTGATCGCCATGCGCGACCAGGGCAAGGCGGTGCTGGTGGTGTCGGTCGAGCTGGACGAGATCCGCTCGCTCTCCGACCGCATCCTGGTGATGTTCGCCGGCCGCATTGTCGGCGAGCGCGGTCCGGAAGCGACAGAAGGCGAGCTCGGCCTGCTGATGGCCGGCGTCGAGCAGCGGGAGGCCGCGGAATGAGCACGCCCTACGCCAAGCTTCCGGCCTGGGCCGATTACGGCCTGATCCCGGTGATCAACCTGTTCGTCGCTTTCGTCGTCGCCGGCTTCGTGGTGGTCCTGGTCGGAGAAAACCCGTTCCGCGCCGCGGTCATCCTGGTCCAGGGCGCCTTCGGCAAGGGGACGGGCATCGCGTTCACGCTCTTCTACGCCACCACCTTCATCTTCAGCGGGCTGTCGGTGGCGGTCGCGGCGCATTGCGGCCTGTTCAACATCGGCGGTGAGGGCCAGGGCTACATAGCCGGGCTCGGCATCGGCGTCGTCTGCCTCGCCTTCGACAGCATTCTGCCATGGTGGCTGACCTTTCCGCTGGCGATCGTCGCCGCCGCGGCGATGGGGGCGCTGTGGGCGCTGATCCCGGCCTATCTGCAGGCCCGGCGCGGCTCGCACATCGTCATCACCACCATCATGTTCAACTTCATCGCCGCCAGCGTCATGGTCTACGCGCTGGTCGGCTTCCTGAAGCCGCTCGGCTCGATGGCGCCGCAGACGCGCACCTTCCTCGACGGCGCGCAATTGCCGAAGCTCAACTGGGTGATCGAACTGTTCGGCGCCAAGATTCGCTCGGCGCCGCTCAACGTCTGCTTCCTGCTTGCGCTGCTGATGGCGTTCCTGGTCTGGCTGCTGATCTGGCGCACCAGGCTGGGCTACGAGATGCGCACCTATGGCCACAGCCCGAAGGCGGCGCGCTATGCCGGCATTTCGGAAACGCGAATCGTCATTGTCGCGATGATGATCTCGGGCGCGCTGGCCGGCATGATGGCGCTGAACCCGACCATGGGCGACCAGCACAATGTCGCGCTCGATTTCGTCTCCGGCGCCGGTTTCGTCGGCATCGCGGTGGCGCTGATGGGACGTCTGCATCCGGTCGGCATCGTGCTGGCGGCGATCCTGTTCGGCATGCTCTACCAGGGTGGCGCCGAGCTTGCCTTCGAGATGCCGGCGATTTCGCGCGACATGATCGTCATCATCCAGGGCCTGGTCATCCTGTTCGCCGGCGCGCTCGAACATATGTTCCGGCCCTATGTCCAGGCGCTGTTCGCTTCGGTCAGCCCAAAAGCGGTCGGCATCGAAGCGGTCAAGGGGAAGGGCGCCTGAGATGGATTTCTTCATCGCCATTGTGCAGATACTCGACTCGACCATCCGCCTGTCGGTGCCGCTGCTCCTGGCATGCCTCGCCGGCCTCTATTCGGAGCGCGCGGGCGTCTTCGATATCGGGCTCGAGGGCAAGATGCTTGTCGGCGCCTTCGCCGGCGCCGCCGCCGCCTCGGTGCTGCACTCGGCCCTGCTCGGCCTCGGCACGGCCATCCTGATCTCGGTCGCCTTCGCCATGGTGCACGGCTTCGCCTCCATCACCCATCGCGGCAACCAGATCGTATCCGGCGTGGCGATCAACTTCATCGCCGCCGGCTCGACCATCATGCTCGGCCAGCACTGGTTCCAGCAGGGCGGCCGCACGCCGGCGCTGGCGCCGGGCGAGCGCTTCGAGGCGATCATCTGGCCCGGCGCAGACGCGGTCCGCGACGTGCCGATCATCGGACCGATCTATTCGGAGCTGATCTCCGGCCACTCGATACTGGTCTATTTCGCCTTCCTGATGGTGCCGTTCGCCTGGTGGGTGCTCTACCGCACCCGCTTCGGCCTCAGGCTGCGCGCCGTCGGCGAAAACCCAGCCGCCGTCGACACGGCCGGCATCTCGGTCGCCTGGCTGCGCTACCGGGCCCTGATCTGCACCGGCATCCTAACCGGGGTTGCCGGCGCCTATCTGTCGATGGTGCAGAATGGCGGCTTCGTGAAGGACATGACCGCCGGCAAGGGCTACATCGCGCTGGCGGCACTCATCTTCGCCAAATGGAAGCCGGTCAACGCCATGTTCGCCTGCCTTTTGTTCGGCTTCCTCGACGCGCTGTCGATCCGCCTGCAAGGCACGCCGTTGCCAATCATCGGCAAGGTGCCGGTGCAGTTCATGCAGGCGCTGCCCTATGTGCTCACCGTGATCCTGCTTGCCGGCTTCATCGGCAAGGCGATCCCGCCGCGCGCCGGCGGCGTGCCCTATGTCAAGGAACGCTGAGGCAAACGCGGAAGCGAACCGGCTTTTGGACAAGATCGTGGGAGAGAACAACTGAATGTCGCATGATCTGTTCGAGGCGGCCAAGGCTGCGATGGCCAAGGCCTATGCGCCCTATTCGAAATTTCCGGTGGGCGCGGCATTGCGCACCGAGGATGGGCGCGTCTTTGCCGGCGCCAACATCGAGGTGGCCTCCTATCCCGAGGGCTGGTGCGCCGAAACCACCGCGCTTGGCCACTACATCATGGGCGGCGGCGGCAAGATCACCGAGATCGCGGTCATTGCCGAGCGCATGGCCAAATGCTCGCCCTGCGGTGGCTGCCGGCAGCGTCTGGCGGAGTTCTGCCGGCCGGAGACGAAACTCTATCTGTGCGACAATGGCGGCGTGGTCGAGACCGTGACCATGGGCGACATGCTGCCTTACGGCTTCAGGGGCGACATACTGAAATGATGGAAAAGGCGCTCGATCATCTCGTCGAAAGGCTGGACGGGCTGGCGCCCGCGGTCGCGCTGGTGCTGGGTTCGGGCCTGGGCGGCCTCGTCAGCAAGGTCGAGGATGCCAGGCGCATTTCCTATGCCGAACTGCCGGGCTTCCCAAGAAGCGGCGTCAGCGGCCACGCGGGCGAGGTTGTGGCGGGGTATTTCGCCGGCTCCCCGGTGCTGATGCTGTCCGGCCGCGCGCACTATTACGAGCACGGCAACGCTGGGGCGATGCGTCCGGCGCTCGAGGTGCTGGCCGGCATCGGCATTTCGCAGCTCATCCTCACCAATGCCGCCGGCTCGGTCGATCCGGAAATGGGGCCGGGCTCGGTGATGCAGGTTACCGACCACATCAATTTCTCGGGCTCCAACCCGCTGATCGGCGAGCCCAGCGACCGCCGCTTCGTCGGCCTCACCGAGGCCTATGATGCGGGCCTGCGCAAGGCGATCGAGAAGGCGGCCAAGGCGACCGGCACCACGCTCCATAAGGGCGTCTATATGTGGTTCTCCGGCCCGTGCTTCGAGACGCCGGCCGAGATCCGCATGGCGCGCATCATGGGCGCCAACGCCGTCGGCATGTCGACGGTGCCGGAGGTCATTCTCGCCCGCTTCCTGGGCTTGCGCGTCGCCGCCTGTTCGGTCATCACCAACCTCGCTGCCGGGATGACCGGAGCGGAGCTTTCGCACCAGGAGACCAAGGACATGGCGCCCATCGGCGGCGCGCGGCTGGCGACGATCCTCGAGCGCCTGTTCCGCGACGGGTTGCCAGAGAGCTGATGCTGCCGCAGGAAATTATCCGCCGCAAGCGCGATGGCCACAGGCTGTCGGCGCCGGAGATCGCGGCTTTCATCGAAGGGCTGAGCGCCGGCACCGTCACGGAAGGCCAGGTCGGCGCTTTCGCCATGGCGGTGTTCTTCAACGGCATGAGCCGCGAGGAGGCGGTGGCATTGACCATCGCCATGCGCGATTCCGGCGGCGTGCTCGACTGGTCCGATCTGCCGGGCCCGGTCACCGACAAGCATTCGACGGGCGGTGTCGGCGACAATGTCTCGCTGATGCTGGCGCCGATCGTCGCCGCCTGCGGCGCCTATGTGCCGATGATCTCCGGCCGTGGCCTTGGCCATACCGGCGGCACGCTGGACAAGATGGATGCGATCCCCGGCTACATCAGCCAACCGGACGTGGCGCGCTTGCGCAAGACGGTGCTCGAAACCGGCTGCGCCATAATTGGCCAGACCGCCGACCTGGCGCCCGCCGACCGTCGCTTCTACGCGATCCGCGACGTGACGGGCACGGTGGAATCGGTACCGCTGATCACCGCCTCGATCCTGTCGAAGAAGCTCGCCGCCGGGCTCGGATCGCTTGTACTCGACGTCAAGGTTGGCAATGGCGCCTTTATGGAGAAGTCGCGTGATGCAACAGCACTTGCCAGCAGCCTGGTCGGGGTCGCCAACGGCGCGGGTCTGAAGACTTCGGCGCTGGTTACCGGTATGAACGAACCGCTGGCGTCGGCTGCCGGCAACGCCGTCGAGGTGCGCAACGCCGTCGACTTCCTCACCGGGCGCCTGCGAGATCGGCGGCTGGAGGATGTGAC
>NZ_RZOI01000380.1:0-5726 GCF_004022645.1 Mesorhizobium sp. M4A.F.Ca.ET.020.02.1.1
AGGAGTCGAGGGGCTGAATTGTGTCAAGGTGTGCTGAGATTCAGGTCAGGCCGAGCCGAGAACGGTGGCTTCCCAGAACCGGAGCGGAGCGTACTTAAAGTACGTGAGCACCGGAAGCAGGAAGCCGTTTGGCGGCCGGCCTCCCCTGAACATCAGCGCACCTAGATCGGCAGCGCGCCGGTCTCCTTCAGCGTCTCCAGCACGATTGCCGTCTTCACATGCTGGACGGATTCGTGCGGCAGGAGCACGCCGTTGACGAACTCCGACAGTGATTTGAGATCGGGCGTCACCACTTTCAGAATGTAGTCCATCTCGCCGGTCAGTGCGTGCGCCTCCTGCACTTCGGGCAGCCGCGCCACCAACTCGCCGAAGCGGCGGGCATTGTCGCGATTGTGGGTGGCCAAGGTCACCGAGATGACGTTGACCAGCGAGAAGCCCAGCCGATCCCGGTCGAGCACCGCGCGGTACCCCTTGATATAGCCGTCCTCCTCCAGCCGCTGGCGGCGACGTGAGCATTGCGAGGCCGACAGGTTCACCCGCTCCGACAAATCGTTGTTGGTGAGCCGCGCGTCGCCCTGCAGCAGAGCCAGTATCTTGCGATCGAATTGATCAAGGCGCGCATTATCCACGGATTTTCCTCCAACCATGCACGTTCTACGCATGACATGAGCATTTCAGGCGTTCGAATGCAAGCACCGTGCGGCCCTCCGGCGTTATCATGAGCGAAGATGGCCAAGACCGGCCGCAACAGCTTCGGAGAACCGCCATGGGCCCCTTCCCGCACGACGCCCCGCCCGCCAGGATCAGCAAGGCGAACCCCGCCGGCACCGACGGTTTCGAATTCGTCGAGTTCGCGCATCCCGAGCCTGCCAAGCTCGCCGAGCTCTTCGCCCGCATGGGCTATGTCGCGGTGGCGAAGCACCGCACCAAGGCGATCACCGTCTGGCGGCAGGGCGACATAAACTACATCGTCAATGCCGAGCCCGGCTCGCATGCGATGAAATTCGTCGACAAACACGGCCCCTGCGCCGCCTCGATGGCGTGGCGCGTTGTCGACGCCAAGCACGCCTTCGACCATGCCGTGTCGAAGGGTGCCACGCCTTATGAAGGCACCGACAAAGCGCTCGACGTGCCGGCCATCGTCGGCATAGGGGGCTCGCTGCTTTATTTCATCGAGACCTATGGGGAGAAAGGCTCGGCCTATGACGCCGAGTTCGAGTGGCTGGGCGAGCGCGACCCGAAGCCGGAGGGCGTCGGCTTCTACTACCTCGATCACCTCACCCACAATGTCTATCGCGGCAACATGGACAAGTGGTGGGACTTTTACCGCGACCTGTTCGGCTTCAAGCAGATCCACTTCTTCGACATTGACGGCAAGATCACCGGGCTGGTCAGCCGCGCCATCACCTCGCCCTGCGGCAAGATCCGCATTCCGCTGAACGAGTCCAAGGACGAGACCAGCCAGATCGCCGAATATCTGAAGAAGTACAATGGCGAAGGCATCCAGCACATCGCTGTCGGCACGGACGCGATCTACGAGGCCACCGACCTGCTTGCCGCCAACGGGCTGAAGTTCATGCCTGGCCCGCCCGACACCTATTACGAGATGTCGCAGGACCGTGTGCATGATCACGACGAGCCGATCGGGCGGATGAAGAAGCACGGCATCCTGATCGACGGCGAAGGCGTCGTCGACGGCGGCATGACCAAGATCCTGCTGCAGATCTTCTCGAAAACCGTGATCGGCCCGATCTTTTTCGAGTTCATCCAGAGGAAGGGCGACGAGGGCTTTGGCGAGGGCAATTTCCGCGCCCTGTTCGAATCGATCGAGCAGGACCAGATCAAGCGCGGCGTGATCAAGCTGGACGGCAAGGCGGCGTAAGGCCGAGGAGGGCGAGCGGTTCAAAGACCGAGCCGCTCGACCTCGTCCTTCCGCAGCTTGATGTCGTAGTCGAGCAAAAACTCATCCAGTTGCGGCGGCGGAACGGAAGTGCCGGAGAGCATCGCGTGCACCTGCCCGCGGTGGTGGATGTCGTGCAGGAAGACATGGGCGAGGATGTCGCCGATGCGCTCGGGGATCATACCGTCTTCGCGTCTATCGGTGATGACACGACGGTCTAGATCGGCCTCCGACAAAGCATCGCAGAAGGCGATCAGTTTGCGGTCGAAGGTGATCTGCGCCACTACCAAATCGGCGACATTGTCGAACGGCACGAAATCATCATAGGCGGCAGCGCCGACACCACCCTCCGTGAGAAAATCGAGATAGAGATGGTCGACAGCGAGGATGTGGTTCAGCGTCTCCTTGATCGACGGAAAGAAGCTAGTGCGCGCGGCCTCAAATTCTCCAGGCTCGAGGAACAGCACGGCGCGGTACAGGCGGTCGTTCGACCAGCGATTGTTGCGCGCCATGCGGCGCAGGTGATCAAGCAGCGTCATGGCGTCCTGTCGACAAGGCCGATGCCGACCGCCAGAACCAGGAAGCCGCCGACAACGATCAGCAGCAGCCGGATCATTTTTCGCCGCAGGCCTTGTGTTTCCTCGTCCCGCGCGACGCTGAGATTGGTGATGGTGTGGAACATCATCGCGTTGCGCGGCAAGCCGCTGCGGTTGGTGAGATCAGGCGAGCGCGCCTCGATGCGGTAGCTCAGGCGGATCGCCTGGATGAAGACCACCAGAATGGCCAGCGCCCACACGCCAAACAGCAAATAGACGGCTTCGCCTGGCATCCCCTCACCCCGCGTATTTCTCGACCTTCTGCTCGATGGCGCCGAAGATCGAATGGCCGGCCTTGTCCTTCATCTCGATGCGCACCGTGTCGCCGAAATGCAGGAATGGCGTCTTGGGCTCGCCCCTCTCGATGGTTTCGATCATGCGCAGTTCGGCGATGCAGGAATAGCCGGCGCCGCCGGCCGAGACAGGCTTGCCCGGCCCGCCGTCCAGCTTGTTGGAGACGGTGCCCGAACCGATGATGGCGCCGGCGGCGAGCGGCCGCGTCCTCGCGGCATGCGCGATCAGCGCCGGGAAATCGAAGATCATGTCGACCCCTGCGTCCGCACGGCCGAACGGCTTGCCGTTGAGATCGGCCAGCAGCGGCAGGCTGACCTTGCCGCCGTCCCAGGCGTCGCCCAACTCATCCGGCGTCACCGCGACGGGCGAGAAGGCAGAGGACGGTTTCGACTGGAAGAAGCCAAAACCCTTGGCAAGCTCGGGGCCGGTGATGGCGCGCAGTGTCACGTCGTTGACCAGCATGACCAGCCGGATCGCGTCCCGCGCCTGGTCGGGGCCGGCGCCCATCGGCACGTCGTCGACGATGACGGCGACTTCCGCCTCCATGTCGATGCCGAAGGCCTCGTCGGCCATGCGGATCGGATCGCGCGGCGGAATGAAGCTGTCCGAGCCGCCCTGGTAGATCAGCGGATCGGTCCAAAAACTTGCCGGCATTTCGGCGCCGCGCGCTTTGCGCACCAGTTCGACATGGTTCACATAGGCCGAGCCGTCGGCCCACTGATAGGCGCGCGGCAGCGGCGAATGCGCGTCATGCTCGTGGAAGCGCGCCGAAGGCACCGCATTGTTCTCCAGCGATTCCGCCATTGCCGCGAGGTGCGGCGAAATCCGCCGCCAGTCGTCGAGCGCGGCTTGCAGCGTCGGCACCAGGAAGGAGGCGTCGGTGAACCGCGTCAAATCGCGCGAGACGACGACCAGCTTTCCGTCGCGGGTCCCGTTCTTCAATGTGGCAAGCTTCATGCGGTTTCCTCTCCTTGCGCGGCTTGTTCGCCGCTTTGGTCTTTGTCTGTCGCATGATCTTTTCCGAAAACCGGGTCCCACTTTTCGGGATCATGCTCTAACCCCACAACAAGGCCGTCGCGGGCGATCGTCAAGTCGCCGGCCCAAGTTTTCCTGACGGCGGCGATCCAGTCGGCCTCGCCGATCGCGGCATGGTCGGCCGGAATGAGGTGGTTCAACACCAATCTGTTGACACCGGCATCGCTGGCGATGCGGCCGGCCTCCTCGGCGAAACTATGGCTGGCGAGCAGATGTTCGCGCAGCCGCGCGCCGTTGCCGGTCTTCGCCACCAGCCGCTCGATCCCTTCCTCCAGCATGGCTTCATGGACGAGGATATCGGCGCCTTTGGCGAAGTCGGCCAGCGGCGGGAAGAAGGCCGTGTCGGCGGAGAACACGATGCTCCTGCCGCCATGCTCGATACGCAGCGCAAAGCAGTCGGTCACCGGCGGATGGTCGACGCGCAGCGCCGTCACCTTCAGCCCACCCTCCTCCACAACCAGTCCCTCGCCGAACTCCTCGACCGAGACCAGATCCCTGATATCCGGCCGGCCTTCGTCGACGATGCGGATTTCGATGTCGAAATCCATCGCCTGGCAGAAGCGCTGCCAGTAGTGGCCGGTGCCAGGCGGACCGAAGATGGTCACTGGCGTGGCGAGGCCCGCCGTCCAGGCGGTGTGGATCAGCGGTCCGAGTTCCAACACATGGTCCGAATGCAGATGCGTGATGAAGACTAGGTCGAGCGTCTTCAGGCTGAGCCCGGCATCGGTCAGCGCGCGGGTGACGCCCAGCCCGCAATCGACGACGATTGCGCGGCCGCCGATCTCGAGCAGCGAGGAACTTGGCCACGGCCCACCCGGCCGGATCGCCGGCCCCCCCTTGGCGCCGAGAAGAACGAGGCGGTCCAAATTCAAGACCAGTCGCCCTCGGGCGTGCCGTTGAATCGTTTTTTCAGCCCGGCCCAGCAGTCGATGTAATTGTCCTGCCTGGTTTCGACCTCGGCGGCGTAGCGGGTCAGCATCTGCGGGAATCGGGTCTCGAACATGAAGGCCATGGTGTTGTCGAGCTTGACCGGTTTCAGTTCCGTGCGCGAGGCCTTTTCGAAGCCAGTCGCGTCAGGCCCGTGGGCCAGCATCAAATTGTGCAGGCTGATGCCGCCGGGGACGAAGCCCTCCTCCTTGGCGTCGTACTGGCCGTGGATCAGGCCCATGAACTCGCTCATGATGTTGCGATGGTACCAGGGCGGGCGGAACGTATCCTCGGCCACCAGCCAGCGCGGCGGGAAGATGACGAAGTCGATGTTGGCGGTGCCTTCCTCGCCGCTCGGCGCCGTCAGCACGGTGAAGATCGACGGATCCGGGTGGTCGAACAGGATGGCGCCGACCGGCGAAAACGTCGCCAGATCATATTTGTAGGGTGCGTAGTTGCCGTGCCATGCGACGACGTCGAGCGGCGAATGGCCGATCTCTGTGACATGGAAGGAGCCGCACCATTTGACGATCAGCCGGCACTGCGTCTCCTTCTCCTCGAACCAGGCGCAGGGCGTCTTGAAGTCGCGCGGATTGGCGAGGCAATTGGCGCCGATCGGCCCGCGGTCGGGCATGGTCAGCTTGGCGCCGTAGTTCTCGCAGACATAGCCGCGCACCTCGGCATCGGCGAGCTCGACCTTGAAGACGAGGCCGCGCGGCAGCACGGCGATCTCGCCGGGCCTGAGCTCGATGACGCCCATCTCGGTGACGAAGCGCAAGGCGCCGACCTGCGGCACGACAAGCATCTCGGCGTCGGCGTTGAAGAAATGATCGTCGGTCATCGAGCGGTTGGCGACATAGACATGCGCCGCCATGCCCGACTGCCCCAGCACGTCGCCGGCCGTGGTGACGGTGCGCATGCCCTCAAGGAAATCGGTCGGCTCGCTCGGCATCGGCAACGGGTTCCAGCGATAC